>JANPCZ010000012.1:0-5111 GCA_031431215.1 Myxococcales bacterium | reverse complement strand
CAGCTCGCTGAGCTGGTCCAGGCGCTTTTCGGCGACGAGCTCGACCCCGCACTCGCGCGCCGCGCGAAGCTCGGCGCCGCGAACCCGGCTACTTGAGCCACTCGCTGTGCACAGGCCCGCGCTCGGGCTGGTCGAGCCGAGGCTGCAGCAGGTGCTCATGTTTCTTCTCGAGAACACCGGGATCGCCTACGTCTTCAACGCGCCCTGCGACGTCATCTTGAACGATCAGACGGTGGTCCAGCCCGACCTCGCGATCGAGCGCACGAGCCGCAAGTCGATCGTCTCGGCACGCGGCATCGAGGGGCCGCCCGACCTGGCGATCGAGATCCTCTCCCCCTCGACCCGCGCCACCGACGAGAAGATCAAGCTGAAGGCTTTCGCGCGGTTCGGCGTTCCGCGCTGACGCCGACCGGCTATGCCCCCGCCCGGCGGTTCGACCGCGCGGCGACCGTCGCCTCGGCGGTGTTTCCCGAGGTCGCCCTCCCGCTCGAGCCGATCTTCCGGCCGCTCTGACCGGACACGCCACGGGCAGACGCCCGGTATGTTGCAGGCGGCTCCGCCGCGTGGTCGCCCGATCGGATCGGCCGCTTGTTCTCACTTCTACCCGCCTGGTAGCTCTCAGCCCGCCTTCCGCGCTACTGTCCGCTCTTATGTCGAACCAAATCCTTCTCGCCACCAAGAAGGGCACGCTCCTAGTCGACCGTAGGAACGGGCGCTGGACGCCACGCCCGATTGCGCACGCCGGCCAGGCGGTCAGTTACGCAGCCCGCGACCCGCGCGACGGCACGCTCTGGGCGTGCATGGACAACGCCCACTGGGGGCCGGCGCTGATGCGCTCGCGCGACGCCGGCGCGACCTGGGAGGACGCCAGCCGCGTCGTCTACCCGCAGGGCGCGCGCTACATCGAACAGCTCATCCCCGACCCCAAGGCGATGGAGGAAGCGGGCAAGCCGATCATCTACAAAGCGGCTGCGCTCATGAAGGTCTGGGCGCTCGGCTTCGGCGGCAAGGACCAACCGGGAGTGATCCACGCCGGCACGCTGCCCGGCGGCCTCTTCACCACCCGCGATGGCGGCGAGAGCTGGGAGTTAAACCGCCCGCTGTGGAACCACGAGAGCCGCGGTGGTGACCTGTTCGCCGGCGCGGCCACCAGCAAGAACCAGTGGGGCGGCACGCCGGCAGCGATAGCATACGGCGAGTTTGTGCCAGGCATCCACTCGGTGGTCGTCGATCCGCGCGACTCGAACCACGTCTACGTGGCGGTGAGCTGCGCCGGGGTGATCGAGACGCGCGATGGCGGCAAGAGCTGGGCCGGCTGCAACCGCGGCATGCTGAATGACTACCTGCCCAACCCGGAGGCGGAGTGGGGGCACGACCCGCACTTCGTGACCCTGTGCCCGGGGCAGCCGGACCGGCTCTGGCAGCAGAACCACAGCGGTGTCTTCACCAGCGAGGACGGCGCGCGTAGCTGGAAGCGGGTCAGCCAGAAGGACGTGGCCGTGCACTTCGGTTTTCCCATCGCCGCCGATGACAAGGACGCCAAGACCGCTTGGGTGGTGCCTTTGCAAAGCGACCAGGAGCGGATGACCATCGGCGGCGGGCTGTTTGTCGCCCGCACCAGCGATGGCGGCGCGAGCTGGCAGAGCTTCCGCGAGGGGCTGCCGCAGGAGCATTGCTACGACGTGATCTACCGGCACGCGCTCGACGCCAGCGGTGACAGTGTCTGCTTCGGCAGCACCACCGGGAACGTCTACGTCTCCGAGGACCGCGGCGAGAGCTGGGGTTGCATCGGCACCAACCTGCCGCCGGTCCACTCGGTGCGCTTCGCCTGATGCCGCGTGTCGTCCTCACCCGGCACCTGCAGCGCTTTTTCCCGACCCTGAAGGAGGCAGAAGAGGTGCCGGGCGCCACCGTGCGCGACCTGATTGCCGAGCTGAACAAGCGCTACCCCGGGTTCGCCCTGTACGTCGTCGACGAGACCGGGCGGTTGCGCCGGCATGTGAACGTCTTCGTGCACGACGAGCCGATCTGCGACCGCGAGGCGCTGAGCGACGCGGTGTCGCCCGGCGACGAGGTGTTCATCCTGCAGGCGCTATCAGGCGGCGCCGGTGGGCACTAGTCGCGCTGAGCCTATCCAGGCGCTATTCGGGGACGAGCTCGAACCCGCGCTCGCGCTCCGCGCGAGGCTCGCCGCCGCGAACCCGGCTACTTGAGCCAACTTCGGCTACGACCATCAGCGCGCGGTGATCGGCGGCGACCCAGAGGTTGTCGAGGCGGCGCTGCCGATGATCCACCTCGTCTTCTCGAATCTGAAGGCGTGGCTGCTCGGCACACATCACGGCGTCGTGGCGGCATCGCAGCCTGTAGGGGCCTTCTGAGCAAGCCGGATAACCATGGATCGAACTAGGGCATGACGGTGTAGCGTGATACGGTCACTCGCCAGGGACCAAGGTCGGGATGAGTTCGATTCGACGATCGTTCTGGGTGCTCCTCGTCGTGGCGTGCGGCGGCGGCGGGCCGTTGGTCGGAGCCGACGCCGGTTCCGAGGCAGGCGAGCCGGCCGCCGACGGTTCGGCGGTCGAGGCGGCGCCGGCCACGCCTCCGGACGGGCCGCCGGACTCCCCGGTCGGCGCGGCGGCGGATGCGCCGGTGGACGCTTCCGGGGCGGTCGCGGCACCGGATGGCGCTCCGTCGGCGGCGCGGCTGTACGGCCTGCTGGTGGGCGCGCGCTGGACCTACCGGCGCTACGGGGGCCTGGATTTCAGCCGGACCGCCGGCAATGGCGTGGCCGGCGGAGACCTCCGGTGGAAGGAGATCACCGCCTGCGAGGAGGTCCCGCTCTACGACGAGGCCGCCGGGACCCTGCTGCGGACCACGAAGGCCTACGTGCGCGAGAACCGCAGCCAGAGCGGCACCACCTCAGTGCACTACCTGGTGAACGATGGCTCCGGCGTCCGCCGCGTGCGCCGCGACGACGTCGACCAGGGGAGCCTCACGATGGTCGCGACCTACAGTCCGGCCAGCCCCCGGCTGCTCGACGGGCCGTATCCCCTGGGCCGCCGGTGGGAGTTCACGATCCGGACCGGCGAGTTCCAGTGGGCCCCGGGCGCGGGTCGCTACGCGTCCCGCGGTGCGAACGACACCACCGCCGTCGACGTGGTGAACAGCCTGGATCCCAGGACCGTCGTCGCGGGGACCTTCCCGGTCGTGGGGATCGATCGGCAGTGGGGCCCGGACCTGCACAACGTGCAGAGCTTCTATTCGCCCGGTGTCGGGGAGATCATCGAGGTGACGACCTGGCCGAGAAGCCCTCTGCCCGCGCTCCAGGTCGAGGAGCTCGTCTCCTACACGCCGGGATACGGGAGCTGTGACGGCTCCCCCGTGGTGAATGCGGCGCCCTGCAACCCTCCCCTCCTCGTGTGCGACGCGCCCTGGGGGGTGGGCGCCCGCGGCTGCACCGATCCCCGGGTGGACCCGGCGAACTGCGGTGGGTGTGGCAGGCGCTGTCCGACCGGCGTGTGCGCCAACGGCGTGTGCCAGACGCCGGGCTGTCCGGCCGCGTGTGGGGGCTCGACCATCTGCTGCCCCAACGCCTGGCGCTGGGGCAGCGCGGGCTGCACGAACCCCAGCCGCGATCCCTGGAACTGTGGCGGCTGCGGGATCGCCTGTCCGAACGCCCAGGTCTGCGACCACGGCGCCTGCCGGTGCCCGGAGGGCACGCGCGACTGTGGGCGCGGATGCACGGACGTGCTCCGCGATCCGCAGAACTGCGGCGCGTGCGGCAACGTCTGCGGCGCGGCTACCCCCAAGTGCGACCTCGGGATCTGCTTCGGGAGCTGCAAGGCGCTGGATCTGATCGAGTGCAACGGCGAGTGCGTGAACCCGCAGTGGGACAGCAACAACTGCGGCACCTGCGGGCGCAAGTGCGGCCCGGGGACCCTGCAGTGCCGCGCCGGCGAGTGCATCCCCTGCGCCAAGGGCGGCTACGCCGACTGCGACGGCACCTGCGTCGATCTCGCCTGGTCGAAGGAGCACTGCGGCGCGTGCGGCAACGCATGCCCCAAGGGGCAGGTCTGCGCCCGCGGCAAGTGCATCGGCGGAGACGGGAGCGGCGACTGCAAGGACCCGGAGAAGATCTCCTGCAACAATAACTGCATCAACCCCAGGACCAGCGACACGAACTGCGGGGGCTGCGGCGTCGCCACCAGCCGCGGCGGCTGCACCGAGGCCTGTCGCGAGGGCGCGTGCGTCCGGGTGGCCTGCGGCGGCGGCGACGACTGAGCCTGGCTCTGGGCCTAGCGCCCCAGGAACGCGATACACGCCACGCAGGCGACCTGACTCCCAACGAGTATTCATCAACGGTAGGACTCGCAGCCTGAATGGACCAGGTTGGGGGTCAGGTCACGGGATGTCACGGGGCAGGGTGTTCACTTGGGGCCCTCGCAGCGGCGTGGTCCCTCGGGACTTTTCTCAGGGTGGACTCTTGCCCGCATTGGCGTCGAACACTTGGCGACACATACCTGGGGCCGTAGCCCAGCCAGTGCCGAATACGTCAACAGCCCTCGCGGGAGAGATAGAGGCATTCCTGTTAGGCGATCCCCATCGACTGTGTCTACTCGCTAATGAAAACGTGGACCCGAACGATGGTGTAGCTGCCCGCTACCCTGGTGCGTTCGATGGTGAGGGCTTCCTCCTCTGGAGGAGCGTAAACGCGCCGTAAGGATCACCCGCGAACGCGATCCTCGCGAAAGCACTCGCCGCCGATCCCGCCGCCCGCTACCAGGACTGAGCTTATCCAGGCGCTATTCGGCGACGAGCTCGAACCCGCGCACGCGCGCCGCACGAAGCTCGCCGCCGCGAACCCCGCTACTTGAGCCACTCGCTGTGCACAGGCCCGCGCTCGGGCTGGTCGAGCCGCACGTACGTGTGCGCGCCGAAAGCATCGCGCTGCGCCTGGGTCAGGTTCTGCGGCAGCCGCGCCGTGCGGTAGGCGTCGAAATAGGCCAGGCTGGCCGCGAACGCGGGCGTCGGGATGCCGATGCCCTGAGCGGTCGCCACCACGCGGCGCCAGTTGCTCTGCGCCGCGAACAGCTTGGCCTCGAACTCGTCGG
>JANPCZ010000011.1:0-23599 GCA_031431215.1 Myxococcales bacterium | reverse complement strand
CTTCACCCGCCGCGCAGCCGGCGCACCTCGCCCACCCGGAGGGTCAGCTTCTCGGCGTCGAAGTACTCAGCCAGCGGGATGCTGTACTTGCGGCTCTGTCCGCATAGCGCCTTCCATGCCTGCGCGGTGATCTCGTTGTTGCTGGCAAAGAACCCGCGCAGCTGATCGCGGATCGCATCAAGAGCGGGGCGCGAGAAGTACAGGTCGCTGCGCACCCGCGCCACCTCTCCCCGCCGCAGCAGCAGGTCCAGGGCCACACGCACGTCTTCGGCCGGGAGTGCCAGCAGCTTGGGCAAGTCCGCTAGCCAAGGTGGCGCCAGTCGAGCGGCGTGCAGCACGGAGCCGACCCGGTCCACGTTGGAGCCGGCCGCGGTCGCCGCAGGCGCGCAAGAAAACCCGATCCTCCAGATGGTGTCGCCGTCGATAGCCATCAGCCCGCGTTCGCACAACAAGGTCACGAGCAGAGTGAACACGCGGCCATCAGCCATGAGCTCGGACCGCAACGCCTCGCGCGCAATGCCGGGCCGTCGCGGTTCGCGCTGGTGGAACCTGTCGACGGCGGCGACTGCCGCGGCGGCAAGCCGGTCGAGCGCAGCCGCCGAAACCACGGCACCGCTGTCACGATGGAAGATCCGCACCTGGCGCCGCGAAAGCAACCGGGCCAGGGCCGCATCGATCGCGCGCTCGCCCTCGCCCAGACGCGCCCGCAGCCCAGCTCGATCGATCCCGGTGGCGCCAGCAACGTCGATGACAAAGGCAAGACGCTGCTCGATCGTGGCTGCCGCCAGCGCCGCCAACGCCGCGGCGACAGCGGGCTCGGCCCGCCGGCGGCGCGGCGCCAAAACCTGAAGGACGCGCCCTCCGGCCACCGTGGTGCCGTAGCCCGGCAAAACGTCGAAGCCACGCAATACGAAACGGTCGCCAGGCAACAGCGGCAGCGGGCGGCCGAGGTGGATCTGGGCCACGGCGCGCGTCCCGGGCGCAATCTCCAGTGCCTGCAGCGGCAGCACGGTGGCATTGTCCTGGGTCGCCAGCGCGTGAAACAGCAGCTTGGCGCCGCGACGAATCGGGCGCGGCACCAACGGCAACACGGCCAGCTCCACGTCGACGATGGTCGAGTTCAGCATCTCACCGTCACGCACCAGGGTTTCGCCGCGTGACAGATCGGCAACCGCGACACCGCCCAGGTTGGCAGCCACCCGTTCGCCGGCGCACGCTTCTGATCGTTCCACCCCGTGCACCTGCAGGCCACGCACGGTGGCCCGTGCGCCACTGCCAGAGGCCAGGATTGCTTCGCCCACGCGCAGGGTGCCCGACGCCAGTGTACCGGTGACCACCGTGCCGTGGCCGCGCAGCGTGAACACACGATCAAGTGGCAAGCGCGCAGGCCCGGCCCCGGAGCGCACGCCGACTTGGCTTGCCACCCGTGCGATCGCCGCGCGCAGCTCGGCCAGACCGGCTCCGGTCAGTGAAGACACCGGCACCACAGCCGCGTCAGCCAGAAACGTGCCGCGGATAGCGCCGCGCACGTCGTCGGCGGCCAGTGCCGCGAAGTCGCTGTCCACGCGATCTATCTTGGTCAGTGCCACAACCCCGCGCCCAACGCCGAGCAGCCCACAGATGTCGAGGTGCTCACGAGTTTGCGGCATCACGCCCTCGTCAGCCGCGACCGCCAGCAGGACGAGATCGAGTCCGGTGGCACCTGCCAGCATGGTGCGCACGAAGCGCTCGTGCCCTGGCACATCGATCAGGGCCACGCGCCCTTGCGTTGCCAGGTCCAGCACCGCGAATCCGAGTTCTATGGTGATGCCTCGGGCCTTCTCCTCGGGCAGCCGATCCGTGTCCACAGAGGTCAGCGCCCTTACCAGCGAGGTCTTGCCGTGGTCGACGTGCCCGGCCACTCCCAGCAGCGGCAGCGGCCGGTTGATGGTGGTCACGAGGTGAACAACCGCCGCCCGCCCACCGCGATTAGTGCCCGAGGCGCTGCAACTGCTTGTCGACCTCGGGCCGAGCCGGAGCGTCCGCCGGCGCGAGCTCGAGATACTTGCGTAGCGCGATCGCCGCCAACGAGCGCGTGCCCGCGCCAAGTTCCGCGTACCCTAGCTGGTAGTAAGCATCCATCCGCCAGGGCGCCTTGTCCGGGGCCTTGGCCGCCGCGAGCCGCAGCAGCGGCAGCGCCGCGGCAAGCTTGCCATGGTCCATCTCTTGCCGGCCGAGCCGGTAGGATGCCTCGGGCTCGGTCGGCGCCAGACGGATGGCGGTGCGCCACGCGTCGGCGGCGCGTGCCGCCTGTCCCATCTGGTCGAGCCCGGCGCCAAGCAACACGAACGCCTCGGCGTTGTTCGGCGCCGCCTTGGTCCCGGCCTCAAGCTCAGCCACCGCCCGCTCGAGGTCGCCCCTACGAAACAGGACGCGACCGCGTTCGATGCGTGCCTCTGGCAGGGTGCTGGCGGCCAGATCGAACTCGGCGAGCGCGGCGTCCTCATGCCCGGCGCGTACCAGGGCACGCCCGTAAGTCAGATGCAGAATCGGCGACGGATCGAACGCTGTCGCGCGCTTGTAGTCCTGCAGGGCGTGGCTGACGTCGCCGTTCGCTTCGCGCGCACGACCCAGCGTGAACAGGGCATCGGGCCCCCCGGGGTTATCGACGACCATCTTTTCGAGCTCCGCCACGGCCAGCTCGGGCTTGCCGATGTCGATCGCAAGCTTGGCCATGGCCACTCGCAAGGTCGCGGTGGCCTTGCCGGTGGCGATCTCCGCCTGATACTGCGCGAGTGCGGTGTCCTTGTGGCCCAGCTTGACCAGCACCTGGCCCAGGCGCTCACGCAGGCCCGGAGTATCGGGTAGCTCGGCGACCGTCTTGTCGAGTTCGGTCCGCGCCTCACCCAGCTTGCCCTGCGCCTCAAGGGCTGCGGCCAGTCCAAGCCGAGCGGCGCCCAGCTTTGCATCCCCCGCGAGCGCCTTTCTGAACACCGCTTCCGCCTTGTCGGCAGACTTCGCCGCAATCAACGCCTCGCCGAACGCGATCTGCAAACCCGCCGCTGGTGCGCCCGCAGCCTCCGCGCTCTTCAACACCTCGATCGCCGCCGCCGCCTTGCCCTTGCGTTGCCACAGCGCCGCCAGCCTCAGCGACGCCGGCACGAAGCGAGCGTCCTTGGTCAGGGCCTCCTGGTAACGTTCTTCGGCTGCGGTCAGGTCAGGCACAGGCGACTTTTGTTCGGCCAGCACGCCCTGCCAGTACGGCCCGCGCGGGTCGGTTGGGCTTTCGGCGGCGGCCTGTTCGATGAGGGCGGTGCCCTCGCCGACTTTACCGGTGGCGATGAGAGCGCCACCGAGTCCAAACTTCCCGGCGGCCGTACGCAGCGCCGCCGGACCGGGGGCCCGAAAACGAGTCAGCGCTTCGTCGCCCCGGTTGTCGAACAGCAGCGCTTCGCCCAGCGCAAGGCTCGCACTGATGTTGCTGCCATCCGCGGTCACCGCCCCGGTGAAGGCAGCCACCGCGTCGGCGTTGCGGCCAATCGCCAGCGCAGCGCCGCCCGCGATCACGTGCGCATCGGCGATCTCGCCCGGCGACGCGGCAGCGATGCTTTTCGCCAGCAGGGCCGCCACCGCAGCCGAGATCGTGCCAGGCGGGTCGGTCGACAACCGAAGCTGCCCGATGGCGGCGCCGACGTGGTCCGGATTCTTTGCTAGCACGGCGGCGTAGGCTGCCCGGGCCGCGTCGCCGCGCTTGCCATCCTCGAGCGCACGGCCGTACAAGTAGCCGCCCATCAGGTCGTCGGGTCGGGCCGCCGAAAACTTGTGCAACGGCTCTATGGCCACTGTGGCGTTGCCGTCAGCCAGCCGGCGCAGGCCCGCGACCACGAGGTTCTCGGGCGCCGCCAGATCGCCGCCGAGGATGCCTTCGATCTCGCGCCCGTGCCCGCGGGCCAGCGCTGCCAGCGCACGCGCGCGCTTGATTCGACCCGACGGGTTCGCGAGGGTGGCCGGAATCTCGCCCAGGATCTGTTCCGCACGACTGATCTTTCCGCGATCGCCCGGGTGCGCCAGAACCGCCAGCAAGAGCAATTCCGCCGCGGCACCACGCAGCTCCGTCGCCTCGGGCTTGGTAGCCGCGGCGTCCATCAGCTTCTGCGCCGCCTGCTGATAGGCGGGGTAGTGGTCCCGGGCGATCTGGGAAACCAGCGGCCCGAGCACCGCCTCCGGAGACGGCCCGGCCTTCATCCGGGGCAGCACGAAGAAGAACCCGGCCGCCCCCGCTACGATCACGAAGCCCATCCCCGCACCGAGGGCGAGCAAGACACTGCGCAGCGAACGCCGGGGCGCCCCCGCCTTCTGCGCCCCACCTGAACGCTTGGGTCGCGCCAGGTTCGGCACACCATCGGGCTGAGGCATTCGAGCCACGCTCGCGCGCGCCATTTCCACCGACACGGACGGCGTCGGCGTGGTCGGATAGGCGTCGGGCGCAGGCGTGCCCTCAAGTTCCAGCGAGAATCCGAAATCGGGCACCGACGAAGGAACCGTTCCAGCTGCTGTGCGTTGGGCGGGCGACGCAAGCGTGAGCGGCGGCAAAGACGGCGCCCCGGACGATCCCACGTCCGGAAAATCGAGCGACGACGACAGGTCGGCGCCCGGCGGCGAAAACGCTGAGTCCGCAACAGGCTCGCCCAGGCCCCCAAGTGAAAGATCCAGGTCTAGCCCCGACATCTCCCCCGCGGGCGGCGCCGCCTCGCTGTCCGGAAAATCGAGTTCTAGTGGCTCGAGCGGCGTGCCGGGTGCGCTTGGCAGATCGCCGAGCAGGATGTCGCCACCTGCGAGCGCTATCGGTGGCGGCGCCGGTGAGCGAGGCGGCATCGCGGGCGCGCTCGGCGGTATTGGCCTTGGCACCGGAGTCTTCATGATTCCGAGCGTGACGGCACCCGGCCGGACCGAAGCCGGCAGATCACCCGACCGGCGCGGCGACGGCAGATCACCCGAGCGAGGTACTGCCCCGAGCGGGGCCACCACATCATCGGGCCGGGGCATCGCGTCCCGGGGCACCGGCAGATCGCCCGGACGGGGCATCGCTTCCCGCGGCGCCGGCAGATCGCCGGGGCGAGGCATCGCGTCCCGCGGCGCGGGCAGATCACCCGGGCGGGGCATCGCGTCCCGCGGCGCCGGCAGATCGCCGGGGCGAGGCACCGCTTCCCGGGGCGCCGGCAGATCGCCCGGGCGGGGCACCGCGTCCCGGGGCGCCGGCAGATCTCCTGGGTGGGGCACCGCGTCCCGGGGCGCCGGCAGATCCCCCGGGTGGGGCACCGCATCCCGGGGCGCGGGCAGATCGGCCACGCCGACGTTCACCACAGGCATACCGAAGATGGTCCGCGACGGCCCCGGCGGCGACAGGCCCGCCGCGCGTGGCATCGGCGGTGGGTTGGTCGGGATCGGCGGCGGCGTCCGCGGCACCGGTGGCGGCGCGGCGGACGTTGCCGGAGCAGTCGTCGGCGCCGCCGGGCGCGGCGCGCGGACCAGGAACGGCGTCTGGCAGAAGACACAGCCGTACCGAAGCCCCTCGGGCGGGACCGAGGCGGCCGCCACCTCCTGGCGCTTGGTACATTTCGGACAGGCGACGCTGAGGCTGGTCACGCTGAGCCACCAGCATCCTACACCGGTTCTTGGGCCACTTCCTTTTCGCTACCTTGCTTGTGAGCTAGGGGCGCCGGGGTTCGCGGCTTTCGAACCGGCGACGCAAATCAACGCTGCCGGGCTCGGCGCCGCTGGCCTGGCGACCGCCCCCGTGCGAGCGCGCGATGGTGTCTCGGATCTTCTGGCGGAAGTCGCCCTCGATCTTGGGCATCAACAGGAACAGCTTCGCCTGCTGCACCGGCGTGAGCACCTTGCGAATGCTCATCACCCGCTCGTCCTCGAGGACGCGCCGGCGGATGCGAATGTCGAGCAGCTTGTCCACCAGGGCGCTGAGCTTGGCGTTGTCGGGAGCGGGGTTCGCTATCTCATGGCGAAGGGTACCGAGAATCCCCACGTACTCCTTGCCCACCTTCCGCTGTTGATCCTCGACCCGGGCCAGCAACGGAAACACCTGAGCGGCTGTGGCCTCGTCGAGCTTCAATTCCTCGGTGATCTGCCACATGCGCATGGCCCGCCACTTCTCGAAAACCTGCTGGCGCAGACGCTCCTTGGCGGAATCACGGCGATCACCGTTGCCATGGCTGGCGGTTGGACCCTCGGCGGCCGCCGGTCGCGGCGGATCAGCAGCCGCGGTGGCGCTGAACAGCGGCAGCGCGAGTGCGAGGCAGACGCAAGCCAGAAGGCGCATGAGTTAGAAGCGGCTCCGCTCCGTGAAGTTCTGCGCCAGTGCCACGAGGTCTTCGACCGACAAGGCCTCGACTTCCTCGGCCACGCTCGGGTGCGCTTCATCGTGCTCGTCGACCGGCGCGCGCCCAGTCGTTGCGTCGGCTCCCATACTCGCCAGCATGGTCCTCAGATCCGCGGCCGAAAGATCGTAGAGGTCGGCGTCTTCGATCGCATCAGGCTCGAGATCGGCGACGGCCACCTGTGGGACGCTCGCCTCGCCCAAGGCAGCTGGGACGGAAACGGAGGCGAGCAGACTGGCCACGGGCGCCGTCGAAGCCGCTGGAGCTGGCCGGTTTGCGACGGCGAAAAACACCATCAGGCCCGCGAGCGCCGCGCCCGACAGAGCAGCAGGCAGCGGCATCCGAATGAAACCCACGAATCGATCAAATGCCCGGGCTATTGGACCACGATTCGCCGCCACACCACTCACCTTGACATCCCGCGACCGCTGCCACGCTCGGCCCACCCGAGCCGGGAAAGCCACCCAGAAGTCGTCTCCGGGATCGCGCCCTGGCCCAACGGCACCCAGCAGGCCGGCGATGCGGGGCAGATCCCGCAGATCACCCGCCGTACGGAAACAAGACAGGCAGGAACGCACGTGTTCGGCCAAAGACTGATCGTCCGAGGATCGCTCGCCCGCAATCAATCGCCCACAAACCTCGTCGCAAATCTCGACCTTCACGCCACTCATGGTTGCTTGCCTTTCGGTCCCCGGCTCATTTGCCCTTGGCCTGTCCTGACGCCTGCCGGGTCAACAAACTTCGTAGACGCCGCACGGCGTAATGGAAATTGACCTTGGCGGCACCCTCGGTGGTGTCGAGCGCGACCGCGATGTCCCGGAACGACAGCTCTTCGTGGATGCGAAGCTCAAGAGTCATGCGCTGTTTGGTGGGTAACAGCGCGACCGCACGATGAAGCGCGTCAGAATCCTCGCGTCGTTCCATCAAGGTGTCGGCCTCGGGTGCGCCTGAACCGGTTTCCTCGACCAGCGATCCGTCCTCCTCCACGAACCGAGCGTGGTCGCGCAGCTGGTTGAGGGACAGGTTGACCCCGATGCGGAAAAGCCAGCTGCGGAAGATCTGCGCGTCGCGCAGGACGTCGAGCTTTTCCAGCACCCGGATGAACGACCGCTGCACGATGTCGGCAGCCACGTCGTGGTCGCGCACATAGCGGATACACAGAAAATAAAGCGGTTTCTGGTAGCGGCGAACGAGGCTTTCGAAGGCCGGCTGGGACCCGGCCCGGGCCTTGAGGACCAGCTCCTCGTCGGTCGGCATGTGCGGATCGGATGCGTCCGTCATCGGGGTCATCGAGCGGCCCGGCGATTGTCGCACGAGGGAGACGAAGGACAGCATGCCCCAGCAGGACACGCCCGGCCGCGCGGGGTTAGACACCCGAACGAGCTGTTCCCGTCGTTTCCGTTTGGCCACGCCAGGGAAGGCATTCCCATTTCGGACAAAGCTGCTAAGGTGCCGGCCCCGTAAGCACCATGGAGCCGATTTTCCACGACATCCTGATCGTCGGCGGCGGTGGCGCCGGTCTGCGGGCCGCGATTGCCATCGGCGAGGAGAACCCCGCGCTCAGCGTCGGGATGGTTTCGAAGGTGTACCCGATGCGCAGCCACACCGTGTCGGCCGAGGGCGGCGCCGCAGGGGTGATCAAACCGAACGACAGCTTCGACAACCACGCCAAGGACACCATCACCGGTGGCGACTGGCTGTCAGATCAAGATGCGGTCGAGTACTTCGTCAAGGAAGCGCCGCGCGAGCTTATCCAGCTTGAGCACTGGGGTTGCCCGTGGAACCGCGAGCCGAACGGCCAGGTGGCGGTGCGCCCGTTCGGCGGCATGAAGACCGAGCGCACATGGTTCGCAGCCGACAAGACCGGCTTCCACATGCTGCACGCGTTGTTTCAGACGTCGCTCAAGTACAACAACGTGACCCGCTACGACGAATGGCTGGCGACCAAGCTGCTGGTCGAGGACGGCCGCTGCCAGGGCGTGGCCGCGATGGAGCTGCTCACCGGACGGCTGCGGCCGCTGCTCGCAAAAGCGGTCATCATGTGCACGGGCGGCGGCGGACGCATGTTCCCGTTCACCACCAACGCCGCAGTGAAAACCGGCGACGGCATGGCGCTGGCGTATCGGGCCGGCGTGCCGCTCAAGGACATGGAGTTCGTCCAGTACCACCCGACCGGGCTGCCCGGCACCGGCATCTTGATCACCGAGGCGGCCCGCGGCGAGGGTGGCATCCTGATCAACAAGGATGGCTATCGCTACTTGCAGGACTACGATCTCGGGCAGCCGCTCGACCACTTGAACGCCGATTCGGGCCACCCGAAGAAGGCGAACATGGAGCTCGGTCCACGCGACCGCCTGTCGCAGGCCTTCATGAAGGAGCTCGACAAGGGGCGCACGGTCAAGACCCCGGATGGCGACGTCGTGTACCTGGACGTGCGACACCTGGGCGAGAAGAAGATCAGCAAGAAGATCCCGTTCGTGCGCGAGCTAGCCAAGAACTACGCGGGCATCGATCCGGTTTACGAGCCCATCCCGGTGCGCCCGGTGGTTCACTACATGATGGGCGGCATCTCGACCAACATCGACGGCGCGACGCCGCTGCCCGGGCTGTTCGCCGCCGGTGAATGCGCGTGCGTGTCGATCAACGGCGCCAACCGCCTGGGCTCGAACTCGCTGACCGAGCTGCTGGTGTTCGGCGCGCGTGCGGCCCGCGCGGCGGTGGCGTACGCGGCCGGTGCCAAGCCGCTGGCCAAGGACGCGCTGGTAGGCCAAGCGGGCGACGAGCAGCGCCGTATCTCTGAGCGCTTCATCAACAAACGCACCGGCACCGAGACCATCGCGGGCATTCGCCTCGCGCTGAACAACACGATGGAGTCGGGCGCAGGCATCTACCGCACCGACAAGTCGCTGCAGACCACGTGCGACGAGGTCCAGACACTCAAGCGGCGTTACCAGGACGTGAAGCTCGACGACCACACCGTCAGCTTCAACACCGAGCTGGTCGCCGCGCTTGAACTGGGCGCCATGATCGACTGCGCCGAAGCGGTGGCGGCGAGCGCGCTTGCGCGGACCGAGTCGCGGGGCTCGCACCAGCGCGTCGATCACCCGGACCGCAACGACGCGAAGTTCCTCAAGCACTCGCTCGCCCATCGCACCGACGGTGCGCCCCGCATTTCCTATCAGGACGTGGTCATCACCAAGTGGCCACCTGGAGAGCGTGTCTATGGCAAGTAACGAGACCTGCACCCTCGAAGTGTTCCGGTACCACCCGGATGAGGACAAGGAGCCACGCTTCCAGAAGTACGAGGTGCCGTTCCGCAAGGAATGGGTCGTGCTTGATGCGCTCAACTACATCAAGGACAACATCGACGGCTCGCTGACCTACCGCTGGTCGTGCCGCATGGGCGTGTGCGGCAGCTGCGGCATGATGGTGAACGGCACGCCCAAGCTGACCTGCGCGGCGTTTCTGAAGGACCTGGTCCCGGCGACCATCCGGGTCGAGCCACTGGCCAACTTTCCCGTGATCCGGGATCTTGTGATCGACTTCGGCGACTTCATGAACAAGTTGACCGAGGTCAAGGCCTGGATGGTGCCCAAGGAGAAGCGCTCCATCGACGAGGGCGAGTACCGGCAGAGCCCCGAGCAGCTGTCCGAGTACAAGCAGTTCACCATGTGCATCAACTGCATGCTGTGCTACGCGGCGTGCCCGGTGTACGGCCTTGAGCCCAAGTTCATCGGCCCGGCGGCGATCGCGCTCGCGCAGCGCTACAACCTGGATTCGCGCGACGGTGCCGCCGAGGAGCGGGGCAACGTGGTGTTCAGCAACGAGGGCGTATGGGAATGCACCCTGGTCGGCGAGTGCACGGAGGTGTGCCCGAAGAAGGTTGACCCCGCGGGTGCCATCCAGCAGGCCAAGCTCGCGGCGTCGAAGGACTGGGCCAAGCGCGTGCTGATGCCCTGGGCAGGCAAGTAAGGGACGCGGTCATGGCAAGCGGTGGAGCGACATCGACCGGCCCCGGCGGCAGCAAGCCCCGGAACTACCTGCGGCCGATGCCCGTGCTGTGGTGGCTCAAGCGGCCCGCGTACCTGAAGTTCATGGTGCGCGAGGTGACGTCGGCCTTCATCGCTGGCTATGCGCTGTGTCTGCTGGTGCTCATGTGCGGAGCGGGCGACGCGGACGGATTTCACACGATGTTCGTCAGCCTGCAAAGCTCCACCAGCATCGCCCTTCACATCGTGGTGCTGGCCTTCGCGCTGTTTCACACGGTCACTTTCTTCAACCTGACCCCGCGAGCCATCGTCGTGCACCGTGGCGAAGAGAAGTTGCCCGAAAGCGCCATCAAGGGCGCCCACTATGCCGGCTGGGTGGTGGTGTCCGCCGTGCTGTTCTTCATCGTGCTGCGAGGCTGATCATGAGTCGTCGTTCCAACGAGCCCATGTGGTGGTTACCGTTCTCGGGCGGCATGATGGTCGATGCGATGGTGATCCCGGCGCTGGTCATCATCACGGGGGCGCTGGTACCGCTTGGACTGGTGTCGGAAGAAACCTTGCGCGGCCTGCTGTCGCACATCCTCGGGCGCTTGTTCGTGTTCGTGGTGGTGGCGCTGTCGCTGTTCCATGCCGCGCACCGGCTACGCTTCACGCTCATCGATCTGGGCCTCAAGAGCGTCAAGGGCCCGATCGGTGTCGTCATGTATGGCAGCGCCATCGTGGGGACACTGGTCGCCGGCGCGGCCGCGTTCGGCCTCGGTGACGTGTGCGGCAGTGTGCTGCGCGTGTGCGGCGGCCGCTAGCTCTTCGCCCGGGGCGAGCGGGACGTCGGCGCGGGGATCGATGCCGCGGCCTGCGCTTGCATGATGGCGACCTGATCCTCGAGGCCGCGGATGGTGTCGCGCAGGGTCGCCACGTCCCCGCGAGTCGCGAATCCAAGCACGCTGGCAGCGAAGTTGCCGGTCATCTCGATGCCATTCTTTAATGAGCCGCCCATGCTCATGGCCTTCATGGCGGCGTTCATCACGCGCGGATCGCTGACCAGTCTGGTGACCCGCGGATCGCCAACCAGCTTCATGGCCCGGCCGACAACGGCATCCTTGATTCCCGAAAGCATCGACATCGCCGCACCTTCTGCCACGGAGCCCGACGCCGGTCAACGCGGCGCCGATTCGGCCGAGATGCCTCGGGTTTGGTAAGAGGACCACCGGCATGACAAATCGTCGACTTTCTCTCGGCATTCTTTTGGCGGTGCTGGCAGCCAGCCGCGCACAAGCAGCACCGCCGGCGGTGAAGCTGGTCAGGAGGGACGCCGATCGGCGGATCGACGTGCTCGTGGATGGCAAGCCATTCACGTCGTACATCTGGCCCGAGCGCAGCAAGAAGCCGTCACTGTTTCCCATCCGTTCGGCCACGGGCACCATCATCACGCGGGGATTTCCGCTTGAGCCACGGGCCAAGGAAGCGACCGATCATCCACACCACATCGGGCTGTGGTTCAACTACGGTGACGTGGATGGCATCGACTTCTGGAGCCACTCGGACGCGACGCCAGAGAACAACCTGAGCAAGATGGGCACCATCTTCCACCGCGCGGTCAAGCAAGCGACCGGCGGCGCCGGGCACGGCAAGCTGCTGGTCACCAACGACTGGGTCAAGGCCGATGGCAAGACCGTGATCAAGGAAACGACCGCGTACGCATTTGCAGCGGGCGACGGCCGGCGCGCCATCGATCGCATCGCCACGCTGACCGCGGTGGATGGTCCGGTCAGGTTTCCCGACAACAAGGAGGGCGCGCTGGGTTTGCGGGTGGCGCGCGGTCTCGAGATGCCCAGCAAGAAGGGTGACAACGAAGGCGTTACCGGCAACTACACGTCGAGTGAGGGAGTCACCGGCGAGGCAGCGTGGGGAACCAGGGCACGCTGGATGATGCTGACAGGCACGGTGGATGGCGAGGCGGTGACGGTCGCGATGCTCGACCACCCAAGGAATCCCGGCCATCCGACCTACTGGCACGCGCGCGGCTACGGGCTATTCGCAGCCAACCCGTTCGCGCAAAAGGTGATGAGCGAGGGCAAGGAGGAATTGAACTTCCAGATCGGAAAGGGCAAGTCAGCGCGTTTCGCGTGGCGCACGGTGATCCTCGCGGGAACCGCCAGGCCCGAGGACGTCGAGGCCGAGTGGAAGAAGTTCGGGTCCGAGGTGAAATAGACCCAGGCTCGGTCGCGGCCGGCCCTACGGGACGCGCTTGTTCGGCGGCGTGCCGCTGCCGGGAGGGCGGGTACCGTTGAAAAGCTGCTCGGCCGCGCACCGCGGACACTCGGGGCTACCATTGCCGGCGGGAAAGTAGCGAATGGTGCCGGCGATATAGTCGCCCTTGAGTTCGCCGTGCAGGTTGCCGTTCCAGGTGTACGAGCACGCGCCCAGCGACCTCGCCAGCTTGCCGTAGATGTTCAGATCGACGACGCTGCCCGCGACCGTGCCGCTGTAATCCGTGGTGCCGTGCAGGAGGGCGACGAAGATGGCCGGAATGCCGCCCACCTTCCCGCTGATCATGTTCCTGGAGTCGGCCTGGATGATCTCGAGCGGTATGTTGTTGACCGGCGGCGAGCCTTCCTTCCAGCTGTCGGTCTCCATGAGACTGGCGCACTCATTCTTGCCCCAGCTGACGGTGAGCGTGTACGTGCCGGCAGCGTAGGCGTCCGGGCCGACGGCGCCACCCGAGTCGCAGCCTGCGGCCGCCAGCGATGCCGCGGCAGCAGTCAGGCAGAGCAACCGGCGCAGCGATGATCCGGCCAATTCCGGCAGGGTTTTCCGCGCAATTGTCACGGCATGGCTCCTTGGCTCCTTGGCTCCTTGGCTCCTTGGCGGGGCACACTCAGAACTACAGCGCGTAGCCGCCGGCTTCGATGGTGTGGCGGGCGATCTTGCGGCGCAGCGAAAAGGTGTTCACCCGCGACAGCGAATAATAGTTGTTGATGTCGCGCACGCCGCGGTCCCACTCGTCCTCGGGTGACGTCCACATCAACATTTCGCGGAGCGCGTCGAACACACGCTCGTGCGCCTGCGCCACGAACAGCTGGGTCATGTTGAGGGCGGTTTGGCTTGCGCCTTCGCCCCGGCTGCTGACCAGCTGCAACGCGCGTGTGATCGCGGAATCCATCGCGAACACGTCGATCAGACAGTCGGCCAGGACGCCCAGCAGCTCCTGCTTGTCTGTGATCTTCTGCATGTACTTTTGCACCGCGATCGACGCGCCGTAAACCACGGCGCGCTTGGCGAAGTCGCACTTCTGGCGCTCAAGGCCCAGCGGCCCGGCTGGCACCGTGCGATCGATCTTGCTGGGATCGGAAAGTTCCGCCTGCACCTGCGCGACGGCCGCCATCAGACCCAGGCGGCCTTGCATCGCGCGTTTGAGCAGCGTTCCTGGCACCAGCAGCCGATTGATCTCATTGGTGCCCTCGAAGATGCGGTTGATACGCGCGTCGCGGCTGACCCGCTCGATGGGGTAGTCGGTGATGTAGCCGGCGCCGCCGAAGATCTGCAGCGTCTCATCGGCGGCCCAGAACAGCATCTCACTGCCGAACACCTTGATGATGCTGGCCTCGATGGCGTGCTCCTCGATGGCATCGATGTGCTTGCTCTGCGCCGCTGGGTCGTGGGCGTCGATGAGCGCGGCGCGTGCGTCGAGCAGGCCGGCGGTGCGGAACGCCATCGACTCGGCCACGTAGGTCTGCGTCGCGATGTCACCGATCTTCTTACGGATGAGGTCGAACTCGGCAATCGCCTTGCCGAACTGCTTACGTTCAGTCGCGTACTTCACCCCGATCTCGAGGCAATACTTGGCCCCGCCCGTCGAGCCCACGCCCAGCTTCCAGCGGCCGATGTTCAGGATGTTGAAGGCGATCTTGTGGCCCTTGCCGATCTCGCCCAGCACGTTCTCAACCGGCACCACACAGTCTTCAAGGATGACCGGGCAGGTCGAGCTGCCGCGGATACCGAGCTTGTGCTCCTCGGGCCCGACGGTGAGGCCGGGCGAGCCGCGCTCGACGATGAAGCCGGTGAACTTGTCGCCATCGGGCGTGACCACCTTGGCGAACACCGTGAACACGTCGGCGAAACCGGCGTTGGTGATGTACTGCTTGCTCCCGGTCAGTTTGTAGACCTTGCCGTCAGGACTGAGCACGGCCTTGGTCCGGGCCGCCAGCGCGTCCGATCCCGAGCCTGCCTCGGTCAACGCGTAGGCCGCGATCTTCTCGCCCGACGCCAGCGCGGGCAGATACTTCGCCTTCTGCGCCGGCGTGCCGAACAGCACGATGGGCATGGTGCCGATGCCGACGTGCGCGCCGTAGCTGACCGCGAACGAACCCAGGCGGCTGGCGCTCTCGAAGATCAGGCTCGAGCTGACCATGTCGCCACCGAGCCCGCCGTATTCCTCGGGCACGTCGTGGCCAAGCAGGCCGACCTCGCCAGCCTTGCGCAAGATCTCACGCATCAGACCCGGCTGCTTCGCTTCGATCTCGGGGATGCGCGATTCGACCTCGCGCCGCATGAAGTCCTCGGCGGTTTCCTTCATCATGCGCTGCTCGTCGGTGAGCATTTCGGGCGTCAAGATGGTTGCCGATCCGGTGGGCTCAAGCAGGAAACCGCCGCCGGGGCTGAGTGTGATCGTCGGTGTGCCCATGGCAAAAGCATAGGAGCAAACCCGGCACGCGCCAACCACCCTGGCGATCCGGCCGGGCGTTGTTTGGGGTAGAACCGCAAGGAGTGGGACGCCGCCGACGTTGTTTTCCCCTCGCCGTGTTCGGCCTCGCGCTGGCACACGGCGCGCTGGCACACGCAGCGCGGCCGATCGCCTGCGCCACGCAAGGCTCTCACGAGGGACCGTGCCGAATGGCGGATTCGTTCGAGGTGATCTTGCAAGACGGCGGTGCAGACCTGGCACTCGCGGTGAATTTCGGTCTGCTGACCTCGGCCGATCGCGGCGCCTCGTGGCAGTTCACATGCGAGGAGATGTTCGGCGGACGCATCCCATCGCGCGTGCAACTCGGCCGCAGCGGACGTCTGTATGTACCCAGCAACGACGGTCTCTATCTGGCAGGCGACGCGTGTGGTTTCGTCACCGCGAAGGGCTCGCTCGCTGGCCGGACCGTCTGGGACGTCGCCCTCGATCCCGGTGGCGCTGCCGCCCGCGGCGTGTGGGCGTTGACCGCGGATCCGCGCGCCGTGCACCGGTCCACCGACGGCGGCGATACGTTCACGCTGTCGCGCGAGTTCCCGAAGGAGCTGCGGCTCAACCGCATTGCCATTGCGCCATCGGACCCGAGCACCGTCTACCTCGTCGGCTACAGCGGTCTTGTGCCCCTGGTCATGGCGCGTACCCAAGACGGCGGCAAGAGCTGGGACCTGGACACCTCGGGCGGCGGGTTCACTGATCCGACGCAGACAATGGAGTTCCTGGGGGTTGCCCCACAAAAGCCCGAAACCCTGTTCGTCGCCCTGACGAACCCGAACACCGGCGACGAGATCTGGCGTTCCACGAACGCCGGGCGCGGCTGGGAGCGTGTGCTGGCCCTCGCGGGCAGCGAGGGCAAATGGGGCTTCGCCTTCGGCGACGGCGGCACGCTGTTCGTCGCTGGACGCGAGCTGTTCGAGGCGTCGGGCCAGCCGACCGCGCATCTGTACGTCTCGCACGACGGCGGCGACAACTGGGACGCGCCGGTGGCCTCGGACGAGAGCGGCCCCCGCTACCGCTGCCTCGGCTTCACCGCGGGCAGGCTCTATGCGTGCGCGGGCGATCGCGACAACAAGGATCAGTTTCTACTGGGCGCCTCAGACGACGAGGGCAAGTCATGGAAACCGGTGGTCCGCGTCGCCGATGTCACCGGGGCCAAGCCGTGCGCAGCCGAGATCTGTGCCGCCACTTCGTCTTGGCTATGCGACGCGCTGCAGATCTGTAGCGCGGGCCCGCGGCCCGAGGCGCGGCCGGTCGAGCCGCGGAGCCGAGACGGCTCGGCCGGTGACGCATCGGCATTCAACGGCGGAGGTTGCGGGTGTCGCACGGGGGACTCAAATCCGGGACCAGTTCCGACGATGATCCTGCTCGTGGTCGCCGCCGTCAGCCTCTGCGTTCGTCGTGCCCTGCGAGGTCGCCCGTGAGCCGGCCGACGCCGCCGCGCCGGCGCGGCAACCGGCCACGTCTGGCCCTGGTCTTGTCGGGCGGCGGCGCGCGCGGCGCCTACGAGGCCGGCGTCATCAAGTACATCCGCGAGGATCTCGCGGGTGATCTGGGCGGACAGGTGCACTTCGACATCATCAGCGGCACGTCGGTGGGTGCGATCCATGCGTGCCTCCTGGCAGGTACCTCGGATCTGCCAGCCAAGCAGGGCCGGTTGATCGCGGCGGTGTGGGAAGGCCTGGTGCTGGAGGAAATGGTGTCGTTCGGGGTCAAGGATTTCCTGCGCGCGCCCCGGATGTTCATCGGCACGGGCTCGATCGAGGAGCGCGAGCCCGGTCAGAAGCGGCTCGGGGGCGTGGTCGACACCACCCAGCTCGAACGGCTGGTGCGCAGGGCGACGCCATGGGGGCGCATGACGGCGAACTGCGAGGCCGGGCACTTCGACGCCCTCTCGGTCACAGCGACCGACATCGGCTCGGGCAAGTCCGCCGTGTTCGTGGAGAGCCGCGACCCGCTCCCGGTATGGAGCCAGGATCCGTTCGTACGGGTGCAGCGCGTGCGCATGACCGCCGAGCACGCCATTGCCTCGGCCTCACTGCCCATCCTGTTTCCCGCAGTCGCCATCGGTGAGCGTTTCTTCTGCGACGGAGGCCTGCGCCAGAACACGCCGCTGTCGCCCGCGTTGCGCCTGGGCGCCGACAAGGTGCTGGTGATCGGCTTGCGGCACAAGCCGCAGGAGACCACCGAAATTCCCGAGGAGGCCATGCCGTTCCCGGGTGCGGCGTTTCTCGCGGGCAAGATCCTGAACGCGTTCCTGCTTGACCACATCGACTACGATCTCGATCGTCTGCGCCGCTTCAATGCGCTCATCGGCGCGGCCAAGGGCGCCGGCGACGAAGCCTACAAGCGTCGCCTTGACGACGCGGTGTCGCGCTCGCGCGGGGCCCCATACCGGGTGGTGGGCGAGTACATGATAAGGCCGTCAGTTGACGTGGGTGCCATCGCCGGCGACGTGGCGCGCGCCGGCCGCTTCAAGGGCCAGGGCGGTGGCGCCGGTATCCGGTTCTTGCGCCGCTTGGCCGGAGCCAGCGGCGCCAGCGAGGCCGACCTGCTGTCGTACATTCTCTTCGACGGCGTCTACGGGGCCGAGCTGGTCCGCATCGGCTACGAGGACGCGCGCGCCAAGCACGACGAGTTGGCCGGATTCCTGCGCGACTGCATCGATCCCGCAGAATAAGCCGGGAGCCCGCTCGTTACGGCCGGCTACTTCACCAGCCGCAGCGCCGGCCTCTTGCGCGGCTTCGCTGATGCCCGGTCATCAAAGGGCGAAGCTTCCGCAGCGGTCGGCATGGCGGTGGGCGGATCGGCATCCCGGTTCGCCGCGTCCTCGGCCGGCACCGACCGCAGGTGCGGGCGGCTCGGGGGTGATTCCAGCTGATCGGCGGCAGGCGCGTCTTCGTCGCCCATCTTGGTCGTGGTCAGCGCCTCCGCCGGTGCCGTCATCAGCGACACCTCCTTGGGCACGTCCTCGAAATAGATGATGCCGCTGCCGTCGGCGGACGCCACGATGTAGACCGCGCCCCACGGGATGGAGGTGTGGCAGGGCTCGCGGAAGAACGACAAAGTGGCGCTGATGCCGGCATCGGTCACCTCAAGATCGTGGATGGGCACCGGCATGTCGTATCCGTACTCCAGCACCAGATGTGCGTTGCCGGCGAACGCCGGCGGAACCATCACATCGGCCCGGCGGGCGTCGAGGTGCAAGGACACCCAGCCTTTCTGTAGAAGGGCGATGAACGCGTCCTTCTTCGACGGTCGCTCAGCAGTGCTCATGGCGCCTCACTTTGGGGCCGGCAGTATCCCACGGAGCTGCCGCGCGGACACAACGACAGAGATACAAAACCTTCCCGCCTGCGCAAACCCCGACCTTGAGTTAGTATGGGGGGCTTTTCCCCATGAACCGACCGCGTTTTTCTCCCGTCGCCATCAACGTTCCTGCCCCGGCGTCGGCGTCGGCAGCGTCGCGCGCGCTGTCCGGCTGGCGTGCGCGGCTCGCCAGCGATCCGATCCCGCGGCTCCTGCGTGAGGGATCGCCGTCGATCCTGGCGCGCATCCGCCGCGATCTGATCGACGATAGCGAGGCGCCCACCGTCAAGGAGGTGTGGGCCTACCCAGAGGTCAAGGCGCTGGTGAAGAAGATGGACAAGGATGGCGGCTTCTTGCCCCGCCCGCCCGACAAGCTGCTCGGCAGCGCCAAGTTTGCCTCGGCCCTGGCAACGCTACGGGCGATCGACAGGTTTGCTGATCTGGGAGTCCGCAACGAAGGTGACGAGGCCTCGGCGCCGCTGCGCAAGGCGGCCGATTTCCTGCTCGATTCACAGAGCGCCGACGGTGGCATCGCGGATCTGGGTCTGGCCGAGACGCCCACCGGGCAGCCACCGGGCGTGGCACTTCACTTCCAGGGCTGGGCGGTGTCGGCACTGGGCCGTACCGGCTTCGAGAGCGACCCGCGCGTCGAGCGGGCGTTCCAGTTCCTGGTTGAACGCCGACAGGACGACGGTGGCTGGGCGTGGCGCGGGGTCCGTACCGAATCGGCGGCGCGGCCGTCGAGCCACCTGGTGACGGGCATGGTGCTTCGCGCGTTCGCGTTCTCCTCATCGCGGCGGGTGTCGCGCGAAGCCCGGCGCGCAGCCGAGTTGCTGGCGACGCGTTTTCTGCAGCCGGATCGTTACCCGGATCGCAAGGCGCCGCAGTTCTGGGAACTGTTGACCGAGCCGCGCTTCTACACCGACGTGCTGGACGCGCTTGATACTGTGACGGCCATCGGCCTGGGCAAGGAGAATTCCGGCGTGCGCACGGCGGAAGCGTACCTGCGCTCGCGCCAGGCGAACGACGGCCTGTGGTATCCCGGGCCGCCCGCCAAGAGCGCTGGTTTGCCCGGATTCAAGGTGGAACGAGGCGAGAAGGCCAGCCGCGGTGCCAAGAACAGCAAGGACGGTAAGGACGGTAAGGACGTCGAGGCCGCCATCTGCCTGACCCTGCGGGTGCTGGTGGTCCTGCGCCGGATCAACTGATAGAACTCGCGTTTCGCATGACGCTTCGACACGACTGGGCGCTGGCCGAGGTGCAAGCCCTCCACGATCTGCCGCTGCCCGAACTCATCTTGCGCGCCCAGGAGACCCACCGGCGGCACCATCCCGCCGGCGAGGTGCAACTGTGCTCGTTGCTGTCGGTCAAGACCGGCGGCTGCCCCGAGGACTGCGCGTACTGCCCCCAGTCGTCGCGTCATGACACCGCCGCGGGTCGTGAGCGCATGCTGGCCAAGGACGATGTGCTCGACGCCGCCACGCGCGCCCGTGCCGCCGGCGCGACACGCTTCTGCATGGGCGCGGCCTGGCGTGAGGTCAAGGACGGCCCCGCGTTCGAGTCGGTGCTGGACATGGTGCGCGGCGTGCGCGAGCTCGGCATGGAAGCCTGCGTGACCCTCGGCATGCTCAGCGACGAGCAGGCGCAGCGTCTGGCTGAGGCGGGGTTGTCCGCGTACAACCACAACCTCGACACATCCCGCGAGTTCTACGGGCAGATCATCACCACGCGCACCTTCGAGGACCGGCTGAAAACCCTGGGCGCGGTCCGGCGGGCCGGTATCACCGTCTGCTCAGGTGGCATTATCGGTATGGGCGAGTCCATCGCCGATCGCTGCGCGATGCTGGTGACGCTGGCGAGCCTGGATCCGCACCCCGAGAGCGTACCGATAAACGCACTGGTCGCGGTGCCCGGTACCCCGCTTGCCGATCGCCCGCCGGTCGATCCGCTGGAGCTGGTGCGCATGATCGCGACCGCACGCTTGCTCATGCCGGCGTCGAAGGTGCGCCTGTCCGCGGGCCGGCTGGCGCTGTCGCGCGAGGCCCAGGTGCTGTGTTTCCTCGCGGGCGCCAATTCGATCTTCTACGGCGAGAAGCTGCTGACCACCGGCAACCCCGACGTGGCGTCCGACCAGGCCCTGCTACGCGACGCCGGCCTGCGCCCCGCTCCGGCCCGGCAAGAAGCCGCGGAGTGATCCGCGCGCACTGACGCCGGCTCACGGCTCGGCGCAGGTGAAGTCGCGCAGCTTGCACATCGGCATGGCGTGGCAGCCGCGGCAACGGTCGATCTTCCCGTCCATGACCACGCGGCGCTCACGGTCGAGCCTCTGCCAGCGCCAGTCACCGAAGGCCGGATCGTAGCCCGCCGTCTCCTTGCGCATGAGCGTCCAGCCCAACAGGCCACGGCAGTCGGGATCGCCGTACTCCTCCTTGACCACGATGCTGCCGACCGGAAACGGGTAAGGGCCCCCGCGGTAGGCTGCCGAGGCGGTCGGGCTTGCGCGCACGATGATGTTGGCGAGATCGTGATCGACGCTGCGCCGGCAGTCGCGCACCTCGGAGTACGTCATCCGGTAGTCCTTCGGCAAGAAGGTGTCCGAGATCGGCGACACGTTCTCGTCGCAGGCCGCGAAAGACACAAACAGTGCGACCAGGATGCAAGCGCGCAAGGCGGCTAACGATACACCACGCGGACGCGGTGGTTCAGCGTGTCCGCAATGTACAAATTTCCGCGGGCGTCGAAGGCGATGCCGGTCGGGCGCTTGAAATGGGCGGCGCGCGCCGGTCCCCCGTCGCCGATGCACCTGGCGTCGGTCGCCGGGCAGCGGCATGGATCGTCGATGCCGCCGCCACACGCGCCGCAGGTGCCAGCCACGGTACGAATGACCCCATCCTTGATGGCGCGCACACAGTGGTTCTCGGTATCAGCGACGTAAAGCGCGCCATCCGGGCCAACCGCGACGTCGACCGGGTGGGCAAGCTGAGCCGCCAGAGCTGAGCTGCCGTCGCCGACCGAGCCGAAGTCGCCGTCGCCAGCAATGGTGGCGATCATGCCATCGGCGCCGATGCGGCGGATGCGGTTGTTGTCGGTGTCGGCGAGAAACAGGTTCCCGGCGTCGTCACGCGCGATGTGCGCGGCAGGATGGCCCTGCTGGCCAACCGGCAAGTTGAAGGTGGCATCCAGTGCCGGACCGCCATCGCCGTCGAAGCCGCGCTTGCCTGATCCGGCGATGCTGGTGATGGTGCCAGTGCCGTCGATGCGGCGGATACGCTGGTTCGCCTGATCCGACACGATGAGGTTGCCGGCCGGATCGAACAGCACGCTGGCCGGCAGATTCAGGATGGCCTCGAGTGCCGGACCGCCGTCGCCGCCGTACGCCCGCGCCCCGGTTCCCGCGATGTCTTCCAGGACGCCGGTACGCAGATCGAGGCGCTTGATCCGGCTGTTGTGCCAGGCGGCGATCACCATGCGGCCCTGGCCGTCGAAGGTCACATCGGTCGGGTGGTTGAGACGGCCGCCGACCTCGTCGGTCAGGAGGCCGTCGCCAAGCTCGCCCTGGCCGGCGACGATCTTGAGGCGGCCGGTCTTCTGCACTTCGCGGATGCGGTGGTTGTTCCAGTCGATGATCACCAAGGCCCCGTCGGGAGCGAAGGCGATATCGGTCGGCGAGTACAACATGGTGGCAAGCGGCGGCAGATCGTCGGCCCCGTCGCCCGCGATGCCGTTGCCCGCGACCGTGCAGATGGTCCCCGGCACGCGCAGGCAGGTCGGGCCGTCGTCGGGCGCCTCGCACGCGAACTGCGCGCACAGCACGATGGCGGCAAACGCCCGGCTTCTCATCGCGCGATCCTCCGCACGCGGTTGTTGAACGTGTCAGCGATGTAGAGGGTCCCGTCGCGGTCGAAGGCCACGCCAAACGGACGATCCAGCGCGGCGCCGATAGCCGGCCCGCCGTCACCGGCGAAACCCCTCTGTCCAGTGCCGGCCACGGTAGTGATAGCGCCGGTTGCCAGATCCACGGCGCGCACGCGGTGGTTGTCGGTATCGGCGATGTACAGGCGGCCGTCGGGGCCGATCTCGATATCGCGTGGCTGGTTCAGGCTGGCGGCGACGGCCGGCCCGCCGTCACCCGAAAAACCCGCCGTGCCATTTCCCGCCACCGTCGTCACCGTGTCGTCGGCGAAGTCGATGCGGCGCACGCGGTGGTTGAACGTGTCGGCGACGTAGAGGCGGCCCTGGGAATCGAGCGCGATGCTGCCGCCGGGCTCGGGAGCCTCGTTGACCTGCTGTAGCCGGAAGCTGGCGGCAAGCGCCCCGCCGCCGTCTCCGGCAAAGTCCTGGCGACCAGTGCCCGCCACGGTCTCGATCATGCTGGACACCCCGTCGATGCGACGGATGCGCTGGTTGCGCGAGTCAGCGACGTAGATGTTGCCCGCCCCGTCCGGCACCACCGACTTCGGCTGGTTCAAAAACGCGCGCGTGGCGACCTTGCCGTCACCCTCGCCGCCCGGCGTGCTGCCGCAGATCACCCGCACGCGGCCAGTGGCCGGGTCGAAACGGCGGATCTTGTGGTTGTGCCACGCCGCCAGGAGCATCGTGCCGTCGGGCAGGAAATCGAGATCGGTGGGGTGGTTGAGCTCGACCGTCGCGCCTGGCGCGCCCTCGGGCTTCATGTCGCCCTGATCCGGCGGGCCGTCGCCCGGCAAGTCGCTGCCCATGACAGTCTGCACCTGCTGATCGCCGTTCACCCGCCGCACCCGGTGGTTCTGCCAGTCGAGCAAGTAGCCGCGGCCGTCAGGGGCGAAACCCAGGTCGAGCGGCCAGTACAGGGCGGTCTTGAGCCGATCCTTGCCGTCGCCGTCGAAGCCGCGCAGGCCGCTGCCGGCCCAGGTGCAGATGACCCCGCTCACCCCGCATGCGTTCTCGGCCGGCGGGCTCTCGCAGGCCGCGGCCGCGGCTACGAGGGCGAGGGCAAGGGCGAGGCGGATGGCTCGTTTCACGGGGGCGGCGCTTAGCAAGGTCCGTTCCAGCCGCCCAAGCATAGCCGCGCGCGACCCGCAGATACCAGCGGGCAGCGCCGGATCACCCAAACGTCGGCGGTTTCGGGGCAGCGACTCGATCACGACGCCGATCGCGCCAACCGGCGGTTTTTGAGGTGGCCCGCGAACGCAGAGCCATGAAAAATCGAGGGCATG
>JANPCZ010000010.1:0-83519 GCA_031431215.1 Myxococcales bacterium | reverse complement strand
CGATCGCCCTGCGGAGCCATCACGCCGTTGAGCTTGATCTTTGTCGGCTTGGTGACCGCGCACGTCGGCACCGGGGGCACGATCGTCATATCGGGCATCAGGTCGGGGGTCAGGTCGCGAGCCACGTCAGGCATCATCATGATGACATCGGGCGTCCTGTCCGCAGTCACGTCGGGAGCCATGTCGGGCAGCGGCGGCGCCATGTCGGGCGGGGCCGCGTCGCGCATATCGACCTGGGGCGGCGGCATGTCGGGCATCCCGTCCGGCATCTCGGGCCGAACTTCCACCGGGGGTCCGACCTCAAGAAGCGGCGTCGCTCCATCCCGCCGTCCGTCCAGGCTGCCACTGTCTTTGGCGTCAGTCTTGTTGGTCGTTGTACCGCCGGTGCCGCCGCAGCCGAACAGAACGAACGAAAGAGTCGGTGCCAATGCCGTGAGCGCTAGTCTTTTCATGATCTCTCCCCGCCGGGTGTCTGGCTTATCGCCATCGAAGGCGTGTGATTGTCGTACGATTGCTCGCACCGCGCAAGACCGCCACACCGGAGCAACACCAAGGCGCGCTGTGCATCCGTTCCGTCATCGTCCAACTCGACGTCTCACTTGAGGCCCCTGCCGCGCGCGAGTCGCCTGTTATAGTGATTCGATGAGCGCCGTCGTCGCGGCCGAGTATGCGGCCACTTCCGCCGAGTTGTGCGGAAGGCTTGAGGACAACATCGCCAAGGTGATCCGCGGCAAGCGGGAGGCCATCCACCAGTCGGTTTTGGCGCTGGTCGGCCGCGGCCATCTGTTGATTGAGGACGTCCCAGGGGTGGGCAAGACCACGCTGGCGCGCGCGCTGGCGGCGTCGATCGGCGGCTCCTTCCACCGCATCCAGTTCACGAGCGATCTGCTGCCGTCGGACATCATCGGCGTCTCGGTGCTGGCCACCAGCACCGGACAGTTCGAATTCAAGCCGGGCGCCATTTTCGCCAACGTGGTCCTGGCCGACGAGATCAACCGCACCACGCCACGCACGCAAAGCGCGCTGCTCGAAGCGATGAACGATGGCCAGGTCTCGGTCGATGGCAAGAGCCACCGGCTGGAGGCGCCATTCTTCGTCATCGCCACGCAGAATCCAGAAGAGCACTACGGCACCTACCCATTGCCCGAGTCGCAGATGGATCGCTTCATCTTGCGCATCCGGCTCGACTACCCGTCGGCCGACGACGAGCAGCGCCTACTGCTGGATGCGCCGGGCGTGCCGGGCGAGGCGCTCGGGCGGCTTCAGCCCGTGTTGCGGCCACGCGACGTGATCCAACTGCAAGAAGCCGCTGATCGGGTGCGCCTGTCGGCTGAGCTGGCCGGGTACATCACCGCGGTGGCGCACGAGACCCGCCGCTCGCCGTTTCTGTCGCTGGGCCTGTCACCGCGCGCGGGGCTGTCGTGGCGGAATCTGGCGCGCGCGGCGGCGCTGGCGGATGGGCGTGATTTCGTGCTGCCCGACGATCTCAAGATCACGGCAGCGCCCGCGCTGGCGCACCGGCTGGTGCTGGCCAACCAGCTTGAATCCACCGGCCGCACGCGCGAGGAGGCCGAGCGGGTGCTCGCGGACATCCTCAGCCGCCTGCCGCTGCCGGGTTGACCATGCACCGGTGGTTGAAGCCGCCGCGGCGGTTTCCCCCCACCCGCGAGGGCTGGTGGTTTTTGGGCGCAACGCTGGTGGTGGGCGGCGCGGCGGTCAACGGCGGGCTCAACCTGATGTTCCTGATCTTCGGGATGATGCTGTTCCTGATCCTGGCCAGCGGCGTGATGTCCGAGGTGGCCATACGCTCGCTCACCGTCACCCGCCGTCCGCCCGCGACCATCCACGCTGGGTCGCCCTACTTGATGGGCCTCGCCGTGCGCAACGACAAGCAGCGCATCCCGACCTTTTCACTGGAAGTGGAAGACCTGATCGGCGGACGACCGGTCGAACGGCGCTGCTACTACCTCAAGCTGCCGGCTGGGCGTACCCAGGAGACCGCGTACCGCCACACGCTGCCCCGGCGCGGCTACCAGCGCGTCACGGGATTCCGGCTGTCGACCCGGTTTCCGTTCGGGCTCATCCGCAAGTCGCGCGACGTCGAGGCGCCGCTCGATCTGCTGATCTATCCCGCCCTCGTGCCGGTGCCCGACAACCTGTTGCCGACTACCCTTGCGACGACGGGACAACGCCGGACTTCGCGGAAGAGTCGCAGCGGCGATTTTCACGGCCTGCGCGAGTACCGGACCGGCGACGATCCGCGCGACATCCACTGGCGCACGTCGGCCCGACGCGGCCGCCCCTTCATCCGCGAGTCCGAGGACGAAACCGGGCGCACCGCGCTGGTCGTACTTGATGGTGAGCCCGCCGGATCCACGGCCGCCGCTGCAACCGGGACGCCCCCACCAGCGCCATCACCCGCGTTCGAGGCGGCGGTGTCGATGGCAGCTTCGCTTGCGATCGCTCTTTGCAAGCGGGGGTTCCAGGTCGGGCTTGATGCGCCCGGTGCGTTCCTTGCCCCGGCTGACGGGCGCGACCAGCTGCCCGCGATGCTGAAGGCGCTGGCGTTGACCGATGCGCACGCGGGGCGCGCCGGCCACGACAATGCCACCCACGCCCGCGCCGGTCGCGCGGCGACCTGCTTCCGGGTCACGCCGTCGGGCGCGACCGCGCAGGTCTCGGTCACCAGCGACGCCGCCGCCCGGAGCAGCGCGTGAGGTTCCGTGCGGTCCACAAGCTGATGTCGTACCTGCTGTCGGCAGCAGCGGTGGGTACATTGATGAGCACGGGCGTGATGCCACTGCCCACCCTGGCGCTGCTGGGCGTGGTAGCGGTGCTGTCCTGGTTCGTCGAGCCGGGCACGCGGCTCGGGCAACTGCTCGACCGCGGCGGCCTGGTGGTCAACATCAGCGCGCTGGCGTTCTTCGGCTTGTCGCTGTTCGAGGTGGTGCGAAGCTTCCCCGAGCCAGATCTGTCGCCGCTCATGAACCTGGTGCTGTTCCTGCTTGGCTACAAGCTGTTCCAGCGACGCAGCAACCGCGACTACCTGCAGATCTACGTCCTGTCCTTCCTGCTGGTGCTGGCGAGCGCGTGGCTGGCTCAAAGCGTGTTGTTCGTGGTCGGCTTCGGTGCCTACGTGATGCTGGCGACCTGGACGTTGATCCTGTTTCACCTGCGCCGCGAGATCGAGGACAACTACCTGGTCAAGCACCTGCCCGACGCCGCCAGCGAGCGCATCACGGCGGCGCGCGTGCTCAATTCCCGCCGCGTCGTCGGGCGGATGTTCTTCCTGGTGACCGGGCTGGTGTCGGTGGCAGTGTTCGCGGGCGCGGCGCTGGTGTTTGCCTTGGTCCCGCGTATTGGCATCGGCCTTCTGTCGGGCACGTTCCGCCGTCGCGTCGGCATCGTCGGCTTCTCCGATGAGGTGACGCTGGGCCACCATGGCGTCCTGTCCGGTGACAACCAGACCGTGGTGCTGCGCGCGACCCTGCCGCGCCTGGCTCGGATGGACGGCGAGGATGCCCGCGAACGAACCATCGCGCAGTTCTACTGGCGCGGCACCGTGTACGACACCTACCGAGTCGACCAAGGAATGGGCCGCTGGGTTCGCTCCGGCCAGAGCGCGCGATCGGGCTTCGAGCGCGTGCCGGCGCCCGATGGCGAGGGTTCCGTGCGTGTGGTGGTGCCGCCCGAGTTGTCGCCCAGTGCGGGCCCGAACCACGCCGGCTTCTCGGTGCGCAAGTTGCTGGCGGGGGCCGAAGAGCAGGACATCCAGATCGGGACGCTGTCAGACCCGGTGGCGTTCGCCCTGGATCAGCCGCTGGCATTCAAGAACCTGCCGCAGCCGATCGCGACCTGGACCCGCACCAGCGTCGACATCCGCAACCCGGGTGAATTCTGGCTGCGCGTGCAGCGCATGGACCCGACCGGGCAGATGCGCGCGGCACGGGATCAGTCGGGCGCCCACTACGTGGCCTATTCGCGCGATCCATTGCAGCATCCCAACTTGCAGGCGGGCCTGCCGGTCAACCAGGTGGACCCTACCCTGCTGGCCAGCTACCTGACGCTGCCAGCGACGCTGTCGCCGCGCGTGGTCGCGCTTGCGCGCACCATCACCGGCGGCAAGGCGACGCCGGCTGCCAAGGTGCAGGCCATCCTCGAATGGCTGCAGCGCACGCATGGCTATACGACTGACCTGCAGCGCGACGCCAGCATCGCCGATCCGCTAGAGGATTTCCTGTTCCGCCAGAAGGCCGGGCACTGCGAATATTTCGCCTCGGCCGCCGCTGTCTTGCTGCGCCTGTCGGGCATCCCGAGCCGCTACGTCAACGGGTTTCTCGGCGGCGAGTGGAACAATCTGGCCAAGGTGGTGACCGTGCGGGACAACCGCGCGCACTCGTGGGCGGAGGCGTACCTCGGCCAGTTCGGCTGGGTGCGCGTCGATGCGACGCCGGCCTCGACCGCCACCTCGAAGATGAGTCAGGTGCGGCAACTGTTCGATTCGGTCGAGCTGTTCTGGAGCCGCTGGGTCATCGAATACGATGCCAGCCGGCAGATCGAGCTGGCCCGCAAGCTCGGGCAGGGCCTCGGCCTGTCGCGTGGCCGCGGGCCTGCGAGCGGCTTCAAGCTGCCGGATCGAAAATGGGTCTTCGTCGGCCTGGGTGTCGTGGTCGTGGGCATCGTGCTGGTGCGGCTGTGGCGCTCGCGACGAGGTGGCGGCGCACGTCGCCAGGGCCGCGCGCGGCGGGACGCGGCGCCGATCATTCGCCTCTACCAGCGCACCGTCGATCGGCTGGCGGCGCAGGGCTTTGCGCGGCAGCCCACCGAGACGCCGCGCGAGTTCGCGCTGCGCCTGCAAGGCGCGGGGATTGCGGGCGCGAACGTGTTAGCCAGGCTGACCGAGATCTATTGTGCCGCACGCTTCGGCGGTCACGAGGTCGATCCTGCGCTGGCGGAGGCGCTGGCGCGTGAACTGGTCGGCCTGGACCCCCGTGTTCCTGCGGCGCGGGCCGCGGCTTGACGTTCGGATCGCCCCCGGTAGGCTGCCTGCCCGTGAATCTCGCGCTCTGCCAATTTGTCGCGCGCCCCGCTGCGCATCGGCCACGCGGACACGACCGCGAGCGGCTCCAAGGGCGAGAGGATTTCGAGGCGCGATCTCACGCGGGCGCGCTCACGGCACCACGATTGCAGCCACCCGCCAACGGTGATAGCCGGTGATCCTGTGTTGAAGCACGGCCCACGAATCTTGGCGCTCGGGCTGGCGGTGGGCCTGGTGTTAGTGACCTCAATCGAGGCCGGCGCCCAGTCCGGCGGCAGCGGTGGCACGGCGAGCACGCCAGGCGCACTTACCAAGGATGACTTCCTGATTCGCATCCAGTACCGCAGCGGGGATCAATGGACGTGGCTCACCGGCATCACCGCGGCGCGCTTCTTTAACCGCGCCCGCTGCGAGTGCGACGTGCCGATCAAGATCGTCATTGAGCTGACCAGCGGTGGCCTGGCCAAGCGGAACTACATAGGCGAGGGCAGCGTGCGGACTCTCGTTGGCACCAACAACTGTCTCGCCGCGGACTCGGCCAGCCGGACCGACGCCAAGTGCGAGTACCTCGACTCCGGCCCCACGATGCTGACCGCCATCGCGACCGGTCGCCGCCTGGAGATCGCGACCACGGTCGGCAAGCTGTTCGCGTCCAAGGGCGGCGCCGGAATCAGTACCGCCGAAACTTCGGACACGTGCGCCCAGGATCATAGTCAGAAGATCTGGATCTCGGTCGATGCCAACAAGGACGGCGCGCCCGATCTGACGGGCGACGGTGCGCCGCAGATCGCCCTGGATCTGAATGGGAGCGCGCCCAAGGTGCCCGACGGCGTCGAGGTCGTCGCCGGCAACGAGGCGCTTGAGGTCAAGTGGAACCCCGTGATGGGCGTGCCCGACCTCAACGGGTACCTGGTGTTCTGCGCGCGCGCAGGTCAACTCCCGGTATTTTCGCCCAGCTACTACAAAGACCAGTACTACACCCGGGCCTCGGAATGCCCCGGACGGCCCGCTGCCCTGACGGCCGAACCGGCGCTCGCATTCGCGCAGGCGGGCGAGAACTCGCAGGGCGTCGCGGTCGAAGCGCCCGACGCTTTCAAGCGGCTGGATCCCGCGTTCCTGTGCTCGGATCTCCTGACCTCGCAGACCAGCACGCGCATCCACACGCTGCAAAACGAGGTTCCTTACGTCATTGGAGTGACCTCGGTGGACAAGCGCGGCAACGCCAGCCCCATTGAACGCGCGTTCCTGCAGTTCCCGATCCCGTCGCGTGACTTCTACCGCGGCTACCGCAGCGACGGCGGCATGGCCGAAGGCGGCTTCTGCGCGATGGCCCGCCGTCCGCGCAGCCCCCGCGCCGCCGAGGTGTTAGCTGTGGCTGCGCTGCTGGCCGCCACCGTACGGCGACGACGTAGGAATCGCCGGTGATCGGAACTCGCCTGCGCCCCACGCTTGCCATGGCCGCCGCCGCGCTGGTCAGCCTGGCGACCGCGCCGGCGCGAGCCGAAGATCCGCCGGTCGCCCGTCACAGCGCCGCCAATCGCAGCGCGCAGCACTGGGCGATCGAACTTCGCCTGGGGCCGTATTACCCCGAAATTGACAGCGAGTTCGACGGCAAGAAGACCCCGCACGAGCGGTACTTCGGCCGCGAGCGGCGGCTCATGACCCAGGTCGAGCTCGACTGGGAGCTGTTTCGCGGCTTCGGCACCGCGGCGCTGGGAGTGGCAGCGGGCTACTACCGCGAGAAAGCCCACGCCTTCGTCGAGGCCGGCCCGGGCCGCGACGCCGACGAGCGTTCGAGTGACCCGACGCAGCTGAGCCTGATCCCACTATCGCTGCTAGGCATCTACCGCTTCGACGAAGCCGCCCGGCGCTGGAACGTGCCGATCATCCCTTACGCCAAGGTGGGCCTCGGCTACACGATCTGGACCGTGACCAACGGCAACGACGCCGTCGCCAGCGCGGGCGCCGCTCAAGGCCGCGGGCGCGGTGGTACCCTCGGTTGGCAGGCTGCGGTGGGCGTGTCCATCCTGCTCGACATCCTCGATCCCGGCGCCGCCCGGGCGCTCGACGGCGAAACCGGTATCAACCACACCCACTTGTTCTTCGAGTACGTGCGCTTCGACGGCGCGGGGCTAGGCCAGAAGAACGCCCTCAAGGTGGGCGACACCACCTGGGTGCTCGGCCTGATGTTCGAGTTCTGAGCCCGGTGCGCACGCTCCGGCTGCTCATCGAATACGACGGCACCGCCTTCTCGGGCTGGCAGCGGCAGGGCCAGAGCAACCTGCGCACGGTCCAGGGCAGCATCGAAGACGCCCTGGCCAAGATGACCGGGGAGACCATCGTGCTGCGGGGTGCCGGCCGCACCGACGCCGGCGTGCACGCCGAGGGGCAAGTTGCCAGCTTCGCCGTGGCGGCATCCAACATCCCGCTGCGTGGCTTCCTGCTTGGCCTCAACTCGAAGCTGCCCCCCGACATCACCATCCTCGATGTGAGTGTCGCCCGCGACGATTTCGATGCCCGCCGCTCGGCGCGCGGCAAGGTGTACCGCTACCGCATCTGGAACCACGCGGTGCGGTCCTCGCTGCACGCCCGTACCGCATGGCACGTGCGCCGGCCCCTGGATCTGCACGCCATGCGCGAGGGTGCGCGCATGCTGGTGGGCCGCCACGACTTCCGCGCCTTCCGTGCGGCCGACTGCGAACGACTGACCACGACGCGCGAGCTTCATCGAGTCGACGTCGACCGTCAGGGCGGCCTTTGCACCGTCGAGGTCGAGGGCACCGCCTTCCTGAAGAACATGGTCCGCATCCTGGTCGGCACTCTGGTCGGCGTCGGGCGTGGCGAGATGACCGCCGCCACCATCGCCGAATTGCTGGTGCACGGCGATCGCACCCGCGCCGGCGTCACCGCCCCACCGCAGGGACTGACTTTGGTTCGCGTGATCTACTGATCGGATGATCCGAGAACGGCCCCAGGGCTAAAGCCGGGCGACGCACCTGCGATAAGGAGCGTGTCCCGAAATCGAACATCGCCTCTGGAGGCCGTGGAAGCACATGTGGGACACGCGCTTCCAAATTTGTCGGAGAACCCTGGAAACTTGGTTTCGGAAATTCATTTCTTGCGCCGCTGGGAGCACACTTGCCAGCGCAGAATCGTGACGATCCTGGTCGTGTCGGTTTCGTAGATGTGGAAATGCGGCGGATGGCGGCGGCGGCGCGCGTGAAAAAAACCTCGAGTTGGAGAGAGACAAACATGAATAAGCATCGTTCCCTTCGCATCACCTGGTTGGCAGTGGTTGGTATCGCCGCGGTAGCGGGTTGTGGAGGCGGCGGCGACCCCAAGAAGCCGGACGCGAGTGATGGCGGCGGCCCGCTCCTGAAGATCGACCCGGCCACCAAGAGCTTCGGTTCGGTCACCCTGGGTACGATGGGTGACCCCGTGGCTTTCACGGTCACCAACCCGGGCCCTGGCACAAGCGGCATACTGACCGTTAGTTTCACCGGTGCCGACCGGACCGAGTTCGTGGCGGCCCCTGGCGGCTGCGGCAGCGCGCTTGCGGCGGGCCAGTCCTGCACAGTCAACGTGCGCCTGAACCCGACGACGGCGGGCATGAAGGCGGCGAACCTGGTGGTGTCGGGGGCATCGGTCAACAGCGCGACCGCGATGTTGACCGGCAGCGGGGTGGCAGCGGCCGCGCTCAAGATCGATCCGCCCATGCCCGCGTTCGGCATGGTCGCGGTGGGTGCGATGAGCATGGCGCAGACCTTCACGGTGACCAACGGCGGCGGCGCTGCGACCGGCATGATCACGACGGCGCTGGCGGGAGCCGGCATGGCTGACTTCGAGCTGGGCATGAACACCTGCGGCGCGGCCCTTGCGCCCATGAACACTTGCACGATCCAGCTGACGTTCAAGCCGATCTCCGCGGGGGCCAAGACGGCCAGCCTGACGGTCAGCGCCGCGCCGGGCGGTATGGCGACGGCAAGCCTCAGCGGCGTGGCAACGGCGCCGGGCGCGCTCAGCATCTCGCCCACGCCGCACAAGTTTGGTGACACGCAGACCATGGCGATGAGCGCCGCCCAGACCTTCACCATCACCAACAACGGTGGCGCAACCACCGGCGCCGTGACCGTTGCGGTGGCCGGAGCCGATGCGACGCAGTTCGCGATGGCGATGAGCACCTGCACTGCGGGACTTGCACCGATGGCGACCTGCACGGTTCAAGTGACGTTCCGGCCGACCTCGGTCGGTGACAAGGCCGCCAGCCTGACCGCGACCGGTGCGCCGGGCGGCACCGCGACTGCAGCGCTGTCGGGCAAGGCCATCGGGCCCGCTCAGGTGGCCGTGGCGCCCACCTTGCTGAGCTACGGCCCGGTGGTGATCGGATCGACCAGCATGACCCAGGAGTTCACGGTGACCAACTCGGGCGGAGTGGCGACCGGGGTACTGGGCGTGGCCCTGGCCGGCGCCGACGCCGCGCAGTTCACGATCGGCAGCTCGGCCTGCAACGGCGTCGCGCTGATGCCGGCGGCGAGCTGCGCCATCCGCATCTCCTTCAGCCCCGCCGGGATGCCCGGCATGCGCGCGGCCACGTTGACCATCACCGGAATGCCGGGCGGCATGGCCATGGCCATGCTGAGCGGCACCGCCCTCGGACAGGGCATGCTGACCGTCGCCCCGCCGATGCACGACTTCGGATCGGTGGGTCTTGGCGCGATGAGCGCCAGCTTGACGTTCACGGTGACCAACGGCGGTGGCTCGGTGACTGGACCTATCTCGACCACCCTGGCTGGCGCCGATCCGGGTGACTATCAGTTCGTCGCCGGCGCAAACGGCTGCGACAAAGGGACGCTGGCCCCGATGGCTACGTGCACCATCGCAATGGTGTTCAAGCCGGCTGGCAACTCGACGGGCATGAAGATGGCGACCGTGACCATCTCGGCCAGCCCGGGCGGCAGCCTAGCGGCGGCCTTGATGGGCAATGCGGTGGCGCCGGCCTCGATAAGCTTAACGCCACCGTCGCGTGACTTCGGCTCGGTCGGCACCGGCACGATGAGCACGGACGTCATGTTCACCGTCACCAACAACGGCGCAGCCGCGACCGGCATGCTGGCCTTCTCGCTGTCGGGCACCAACGCCGACCAGTTCACCATCGGAACCAATGGCTGCACCGCACCGGTGATGCCGATGGGTACCTGCATGGTGGCGGTGCGCTTCGCCCCCACCAGCACCGGAGCGAAGATGGCGCAGCTCACCGCTATCGGTAACCCCGGTGGCACGGTGTCGGCGCCGCTGACCGGTACTGCCGTCCCGCCTGCCGCGCTCGCCATCAGCCCGTCGATGCAGGACTTCGGAGCTTTGCTCGCGGGGGCGATGCAGATGACCGCCGAGATCGTCTTCACCGTCGCCAACAACGGCACCGCCACGACCGGCGCGCTGGCCGCGACCATCGGCGGCGCGAACATGGCCGACTTCGCCCTGGGCATGACCAACACCTGCACGATGCCGCTGGCCATGGGCGCCACCTGCACCGTCGGCGTGAAATTCGCACCCGCGACAGTCGGCGCCAAGGTGGCGACGCTGGACGTGGGCGGCATGCCGGGCGGCTCGATCAGCGCCGCGCTGACCGCCACGGGCCTCGGCATCCTGTCGATCTCGCCCGACACGAAGGACTTCGGTATGGCGGCGGTCGGCGCCACCGACGGCATGATGCAGGCCTTCACGGTCAGGAACAACAGCCTCGTGGGCGGCGCCAACAGCGGCATCCTGACCACGACGTTCACGCCGGGCAGCCCCGCGCAGTTCACCGTGATGAGCGACGGCTGCCACACCATGACCCTGGCGCCGCAGGCGTCGTGCATGATCGCGGTCAAGTTCAGCCCGGCAGGCACGTCCGGCATGAAGATGGGGACGTTGCAGGTGGCGGGCGCGGCCGGCGGTATGGCCAGCGCTGCCCTCACGGGCGCAGCGGTGTCGGCTCTCAGTGTCACGAACTCGCCGACCTATGACTTCGGTCCGGTGGTGGTCGGCAATTTCGCCGCGCAGACCTTCACTGTGACCAACGCGATGAACACCCCGACCACGGGTGTCATCACCACGGCCATCACGGGCGCGGACGCCAGCCAGTTCTCGGTGGCCTTGAACAGCTGCGCCGGGCAAACCCTGGCGGCGGGACTGACCTGCACCATCGCGGTGCGCTTCATCCCCGGCACCACCGGCGACAAGGTGGCCACGCTGACGCTGAGCGCGACCCCGGGCAACAGCGTCACCTCCGATCTCAAGGGTCAGGGCACGCCGGCGCCGTCGCTGGTAGCGATGCCGACCATGGCCGCCTTCGGTGACGTGTACGCGGCCTCGACCGCGGCCGCGGACCAGACCGTCACCATCTCAAACCCCACGGTGAACTCGGCCACCGGCACTCTGGTCTTCGGAGTGACCGGCACCGGCTTCTCGATAAGCGGCGGAACCTGCACGGTTGCCACCGCGCTGACCGGCGGCCAGATGTGCACGATCATCGTCCGCTACGCCGCAGCGGCGGGCGCAACGGCGGGCATGAAGATGGGATCGCTCAACGTCATGGCGTCGCCGGGCGGCATGGTGTCGGCACCGCTGACCGCCAACGTGCTGCCACAGCTGTCGATCACCCCCGTCACCCACGATTACGGCAACGTCGTCGCAGTGACTGGCATGGTGACCAGGACCTTCGTGGTCAAGAACGACAGCCCCACGGCGGTTTCGGCCCTGACCGCGGCCCTGTCAGGCAACGACGCTGCGGACTTCCTCGTCGTGGTGGGCGCGAGCAACACCTGCGGCACGGCGCCCACGCCGAACGGCGGCATGTGCATGCTGGACGTGCAGTTCAAGCCGGCGGCGACTGGCGCCAAGGTGGCTGATCTGACCGTGTCCGGCACCAACGTCAGCGTCGTCGCCCCGCTCAAGGGCGCCGGCATCCAGGACGCCCAGATCGACTTCACGTCGAACGCGGCGGTGGCCTTCGGTACGGCGGCCATGAGCACGATGAGCGGCACCCGCGTGGTGACCGTGGTCAACGGCGGTGGTGTCACCACCGGTGCCCTGACCGCTACCAAGGCCGGGGCCCAGGGCGCCGACTTCGTCATCGTCACGGGCGCGGTCGGCGCTTGCGTCGACGGCACCACCACGCTGGCCCCCGGCGCCACGTGCACCTACACGCTGCGGTTCGCCGCCGGCGGCGTGGGCGCCCGCATGGGCACCTTCCAGGTTTCCGCGGCGACCTCGACGCCCGGCGGTTCGACCGCGACCCTGGTCTTGTCCGGCACCGGCGTCGCCGCCGGCGGTCTGACCATCAGCCCGACGCCGCAGGATTTCGGCGCGATCACCGCCGGCACAGCGTCCAGCAATGTCACCTTCACCGTGAGCAACGGACCGGGGGCTGCTTCGGCCGCTCTCGCGCTTGCGGTCACCGGTGAATTCGCCATCGTCAACGGTGGTAGCTGCACGGCTGGCAACACGGTCGCGGCGGGCGGGACCTGCACGGTGTTCGTCACGTTCAACCCGGTAGGTGCGGCCGGGCCGCGAGACGGCAGCTTGAACGTCACCGCGGGGACGGTGATAAGCGCGGCGCTTTACGGTCGCGCGCGCAAGCCCGCGACGTTGGTGGCAACACCATCGGGCGCCTACGACTTCGGTGCCGTGACCGCCACGCAGAGTTCGGCTGATTACGCCATCACCCTGCGCAACGACGGCGACGTCGCCACCACCGCCATCGCGGCCGCCAGCAGCGGCGGCGACTCGACGCTGTTCACGGTACCGGCCGGTGGCAACAACTGCACCACCCTGGCAGCGGGCGCGACCTGCACGCTGAACGTGCGCTACACCCCGGCCACGGCGGGTGCGGCCCACGCGACCACGCTGGCCATCACGGCCACAATGGGTGGCCCACTCAACATCGCACTGTCCGGTAACTCGGTGGCGGCGGCCGCTCTGTCGCTCAACCTGACCACCAAGGACTTCGGCAGTCAGGCGGTCGGCTCCGAGAGCACCGCCACCGATATCACGGTGTCGAACGCCGCCGGCGCCCTGACCACCGGCGATCTCGCGTTCGCGCTCACCAACGGGACCGACTACCGGATCGACAGCTCGGCCTGCCCGATGAAGCTGGCCGGCGCCGCCACCTGCATCGTGAAGGTCTACTTCAAGCCCACCACGGTCGGCGCGGCCCTCGCCGGTAACCTGACGGTTTCTGCCACCCCTGGCGGCAATCCGATGGCCGCCCTCACCGGGGCGGGCACATCTGCCATGACCGTGAACACCGGAGCCTTCGCCTCGACCACCGTGGGCACCGCCAGCGCCGAGGTGACCTTCACTGTGACCAACGCTGCCGGAGCACCCCAGACCGGCATCCTGTCGACCGTGCTGGCGGGCGTGGACGCCAGCCAGTTCGTGGTCAGCAGCGACGGCTGCGCGGGCCAGCGCCTCAACGGAGCCGCAACCTGCGACGTCAAGGTGCGCTTCCTGCCCAGCACGGTAGGCGTGAAGGCGGCGCAGTTCACCGTCAGCGGCACGCCCGGTAACTCGGCCACCGCCACCCTGGGCGCAACGGCGCTGTGATGGCGTAGCGTCGGGCGAGCCTGGCTCGCCCGACGGCTGCCGCACCCGAAGGCCCGCGACGGATGCCCCGTCGCGGGCTTTTCTTTATTGGGGCTGCGTTGCCTCCGGTGGCAGCGCGCCGTGCTCTCTGAGCATCGCAGCGATTGCGTCGCGAACCCGGGAAGCCAGCTGATGTCGGTCGGCCGCGGTCAACCCCAGCGTGACGATGGGCTCGCCGATGAGGACGGTCACCGGGCGCGCCCGCACGAACAGAGCGCCCTTCGGCATCACCGCCCGCGTGCCGACGAGCGCGATGGGCACGATGGGCACCTCCGAGTCGAGCGCCAGGTGAAAACCGCCCCGCTTGAACGGCAACAACACGCCATCCCGCGAACGGGTGCCCTCGGGAAACAGCACGACCGACTCGCCGCCGCGGATACGCTTCTTGGCTTCGTCGATGCTGCGCCGGGCGGCCTGCGCATTCGTGCGATCGATGAAGATGAAGCGCGCGGCTTGCATGCCCCAGCCCAGGAATGGGATGCGGCCAAGCTGCTTCTTGGCGATGAAGCGCAAACGCACCGGCACTGCGACCAGCACGGCCCAGATGTCAGCCGATGACTGGTGGTTGGCCATGAAGACGTAGGGTTGGTCACGCTCGAGCTTGGTCCGCGATGTCACCGTGACCTTGACCCCGGAGAACACCAGGATCAAGTGCGCCCACAGGCGGGCGAGCCCCAGCGTGGCGTCGCCGCTGGCATCGAAGGGAGCGCGCAGCACACCCAGGATCGACAGCACCAGGGTCACGAGGGCTATCACCAACGGGCTGAGCAGTGAACGAAGCGCGAACACCGACGCATGCTAGACGGAACCAGGCGGGAATGCTCGCAGGTCGCGCCACGTCGGTGCGCTCTGCTATTCTGTCCCCAGTGGATTTCCGGAAGACGTTCTACATTCTTCCGAACCTGTTCACGCTGTCATGCGTGCTGTGCGGTTTCACGTCGCTGACGCTGTCGGCTTCCGGCAAAGGCGACACGGATTTCTACCTGGCGGCGCTGGCCATCTGCTTCGGCTGCTTCTTCGACACCTTCGACGGCCGCATCGCTCGGCTGACCAAGACCCAGACTGACCTCGGGCGCGATCTCGACTCGCTGGCCGACGTCATCACCTTCGGCGCCGCCCCCGCGCTGATGGTCTACAAATGGGGCCTGACCAGCTTCGGGCGGCTCGGCATCTTCTTCGCCGGTCTGTTCGTCTGCGCGGGCGCCCTGCGCTTGGCGCGCTTCAATGTGCTGTCCCGCCGCGAGGAGGCCTCTGGGCAGAAGAAGCCCGGCAAGTACACGGCGGGGCTGTCGATACCGGTCGCGGCAAGCGTTCTGGTGTTCATGGTGATCGTCAGCCACAACGCCGGTGAGCTGCGCTTCGTCAGCGAGAGCGCGACCGCCATGATCGTCGTCCTGCTTTCCGTTCTGATGGTCTCGCGGGTGCGCTTCCGGTCGTTCAAGGATCTGCGCCTCACGGGTAAGACGCTGGGTGCTCTCCTTCTGATAGGCGGCGCGTCCGCGGCCACCGTGCTGGCGGGGCTTGGCAAGGCCTTCATCTTTCTGTTCCTGGTGCTGGCGTACATTGTGCTTGGCCTGGCCGAGGAAGCCATGTCGATCCCGGCCCGGCTCGCGGCGGGCCATGCGGGCACCGCCGGACCGCAAGAAGGGTCGCCCGCCACAGGGGCCATGAGCCCTGAAGCGCCCGGCGACGAGGAGGTGCTGCGCGAGCTGGGCGCCTTCGATGGCGCAGATGACGAGGACGCTGACGAGGATGCTGTCGAGAACGCCGACGTTGAAGCCGGAGCTACCGAGGTCAAGCGAGCCTGACCCGGCGCCGCCGGCACCCGAACTCTACGCAGTCAGTTTCTTCTCGTTCGACCCGGTGCCCTTGCGGTCGCCGTCGTCCACCTCAACAAAAATGCCGTAGGCGATCCCGATGAGCGGGGCGAGGAGCAGCGGCACCGAGGCCACCGGCGCATCCGGGGCGCCCACCAGCTCGGTGACGAATGACAGCTTGAAATCGCCCAGCAGTTTGCGTGCTCCCCAGCTCAGCCCCAGTGACACCACCACGCCGACGACGCCCTTGAGCACCGGCGTCCACAAGGTCTCCTGGCGCCAGATCGCCTTGCCACACACGATGCCTACCAGAAAGCCCACCACGCCGTAGACCGCATACGCTGTGATGCCGTCGCCGAGACCCAGCCTGGTCGCCAGCAGGCCCACGCCCCCCCCCACAACGCCGCCTTTCAGGATGCCCAGCAGCACGCGCAGCATGTTTGCGCGCGAGTATAGCAGGCGTGGACGGACACTCAGGGCGGCAGTCGCACGGACCGACGTCAATTCTTGGCGACGACCGGCGGCAACGCCTTGAGCGAAGCCAGGCGCGGGCGGATGGTGGCGAGGAAGCCGGCACGATCCGCCACCGGCGCCTCGCGCAGGATCTGCAGCTTGCTCGGATCGATGAACACACCGCCCCTGGTGACCGAGAAGTGCAGGTGCGGCCCGGTCGACAGACCGGTCGTCCCGACGTAGCCGATGATCTCCTTCTGCTGCACCATCTGGCCGGCACGCAGCCCCTTGGCGAAGCGCGAAAGATGGTAGTAGCGCGTCTGCACCCCCTGCCCATGCGCGATCACCACGGTGTTGCCCGAGCCCGGCTTGGCTGCCACCTCGGCCAGCTTGCCCGACATCGACGCCCACACCGGGGTCCCCGTCGGTGCCGCGTAGTCGACGCCGAGATGAGCTTTGGTTCGGTGCAAGATCGGGTGAAAGCGATTGCGATCGAACTTCGAGCTGATGCGCACGTAGCGCAGCGGGCTTTTGAGCATGGTCTTGGCGATGGCCTGGCCCTTCTCGTCGTAGTAGCGACCGGTCTGACCCGGCCGAGGCGCCCAGTAGAACGCGCGGAAGGTGCCGACCTTGCCGCCGTACTCCGCCGCAAGCACATGGCCGTACTTGTAGAACTGCCCGCCCAGGTACTGCTTCTCGACCACGACCTTCCAGTGATCGCCGGGGTGGGTGTCGATGTAGAAGTTCATGTCCCAGGCAAACAGATCAACGAACAGACTGACCAGCGCGGCCTGCTCACCCGCCTTTTGCACCGACTCGTACAGCGATGAATCGATGGTGCCGGCCGCCTCGGCGATCTTGAGTTCGAGCGGCTTCTCTTCCTTGCGCGCTTGCCAGGCACCGTCGGCCAGCGGGGTCACTTCGTAGCGCAACACAGGGCTCGGGAGGTACTCGAACGATTCGGGCGCGCCCTCGGCGTCGAAAGCCACGCTGTAACCCTCGGCCGGCCGGATGAGCTTGGGGTCGGTAAGCTTCGACAGCGCCTTCACGATGGGGCCGGCGTGGATACCCAGGCCCTCTCGCGCAAGCACGGTGCCCAGCGTGTCGGCGGGACCGAACTTTCCCTCGATCGTGCGACCGCCGTTGTCGCCGCCCGAAGGGGTCGAGGCCGACGGCTCAGTGGTGGTGACAGCGGCCCCTGCCGCCGCGCCGGCCGGCTTTGGTCCCATGCCCGTCGGCGCCGGGGCCGCACGCGATCCCTTGCGCGTTGCCGCCGTCGCAGTCGCGGCAGGCTTCGGGATCGACTCGGTGATGACTCGCTCCTTTTCCCGGGCCAACAGCTTCGCAGTCGACGACGGCTGCATCAGGTTCCGTACCGCCGTGTCGTCGCGGAAGAAGAACACGTAAACGTTGACCGAGGTCAGGCTCACGAGCACGAGCGCCAGGCGCAACGAGGCTCCGAGCCCCGCCTTGCGGCGTTTTCGTCGTCGGGGAAATAGGGCTCTGCCCACTGTAACCTGCAAAGGACCACGACCGGCGTGATCCGTCAACTTTGCGCGGCCAGATCAGGCCGAAGGCGGCGCCTGCGGCACGTTGACCACGCTCGACATGGTACCGGTCAGCTTCGGCATCTCGGTCAGCACCAGCGGCAGGAGTTCGTCCATGCGCTTGACGTGGATGATCTCGATCTCCTTGCGAGGCTGCTCGGGGATGTCGATGATGTCCTTGCGGTTGCGTTCCGGCATGATGACCCGCTTGATACCGGCGCGGTGAGCCGCCAGGAACTTCTCCTTGATACCTCCCACCGGCAGGATGAGACCACGAAGTGTGATCTCTCCGGTCATCGCCACGTCGCTGCGCACCGGTTTGCCGGTGAGCAACGACACCATCGCCACGAACATCGTGACGCCCGCCGACGGCCCATCCTTGGGGATGGCGCCGGCCGGAATGTGCATGTGGATGTCACTCTTCTCGAGGAAGTTCTCGTCAAGGCCGAGCCAGCGGGCGCGCGAGCGGATGAAGGACAGCGCCGCCTGGGCGGACTCCTTCATGACATCACCAAGCTGCCCGGTCAGCACCAGGTTGCCCTTGCCGTTCATACGGGTCGCCTCGATGAACAGGATGTCGCCGCCGACCGGCGTCCAGGCCAACCCGGTGGCGACGCCGGCCTCGCTGGTCCGCTCGGCCACCTCGGGCAGGAACTTCTGCGGGCCCAGGAAATCCGGGATGCGGCTGACGCTGATGATCTCCTTGTCCTTCGCCTTGTCCTCGGCGACCAGGACCGCGATGGCACGTACCACGCTCGCCAGTTCGCGCTCAAGGTTGCGCACCCCGGCTTCGCGCGTGTAGCTGTCGATGACCTCGGCCACGGCCGCATCCTCGAACACCACGCGATCGCCGCCCAGACCGTGCTCCTCAAGCTGCTTCTTGATGACGAACTGCTTGGCGATGTTGAGCTTTTCTTCGCTGGTGTAGCCAGGGATCTCCAGCACCTCAAGCCGGTCGCGTAGCGCGGGTGGCACCGGATCGAGGATGTTCGCGGTGGCCACGAACATCACCTTCGATAGATCAAATGGCACTTCCAGGTAGTGGTCCGAGAACGAGTGGTTCTGCTCGGGGTCCAGCACCTCAAGCAGAGCCGCCGCCGGATCACCGCGGAAATCGTGGCCAAGCTTGTCGATCTCGTCGAGCATGAACACCGGGTTGTTGCTGCCGGCCTTCTTCATGCCCTGAATGATCCGACCCGGCAGCGAGCCGACGTAGGTGCGTCGGTGGCCACGGATCTCCGCCTCGTCGCGCACGCCGCCGAGCGAGATGCGGATGAACTTGCGACCCAGCGACCGCGCGATCGAGCGGCCCAGCGAGGTCTTGCCAACGCCGGGCGGTCCGACCAGGCACAGGATGGGGCCCTTCTTGTCGCTCTTGAGCTTGCGGACCGCGAGGTATTCGAGGATGCGCTTCTTGACCTTCTCAAGGTCGTAGTGGTCGGCGTTCAGGATTTCGCGCGCGCCCGGGATGTCGAGCTTGTCTTCGGTCGAAATGGCCCAGGGAACCTCGACCAGCCACTCCAGGTACGTGCGGGTGACGGTGTACTCGGCCGAGGACGGCTGCATGACCTTGAGGCGATCGAGCTGCTTGAGCGCGACCTTCTCCGCCTCGGGACTCAGCTTGGCAGCGGCTATCTTCTCGCGGAAGTCGTCCAGATCGCCGCCCGATTCATCGATCTCACCCAGCTCTTCCTTGATGGCCTTGAGCTGCTGGCGCAAGACGTACTCACGCTGGTTGCGGCCCATCTCCTCTTGCACCTGGGTGTTGATCTTCTCGCGCACCTTGAGCACCTCGTGCTGGCGCGATAGGAACTGCAGCACACGGCGCAGGCGCGCCTTCAGGTCGAAGATCTCCAGGATCTCCTGCTTCTCATCGACCTGCACATCGAGATTCGAGGTGATGAGATCGGCCAGTTGCCCGGGCTCGGTGACGCTGTCGATGAGAGCAGAGGCTTCCTTGGGCAACTCGGGCATCAGCTTGATGACCCGCTTGGCGACATCTTTCAGATTGAGCACCAAGGCGTCGAGCTCCACCGAAGACCCGAGCGTGTCGGGCATGGCCTGGACCTTGGCCGAAGTGAACGGGTCATGGCCGGTCACCTCCAGCAGACGGACACGTGAGATGCCCTGCAGGATGACCGAGAAGTTGTCCTTGGCCAGCTTGATGACCTTGAGGATCCGGGCCGCGCAACCGACGGTGTAGAGATCACCTGAGCCCGGGTCCTCGGTCTTGGCGTCACGCTGGGTGACGATGCCGATGACCGGCCGCTCTTTCGAGATGGCCTCCTCGATCAGCTTCACCGATTTCTTGCGGCCGACGTCGATCGGGATGATCGACCCCGGGAACAGAACCGAGTTCCGCAGGGGAAGGATGGAGATGTATTCGGGGACTTCCACCGGCCCCTCGGGGAGGGTCTTCTTCGATGCCATAACTCAAATCGTAGTATGCACCGCTCCCCGAAGCGACAAATGAAATAGCCCCGGTCGCAAGAATTCGCGGATGGTGATCTACCGGCCGCGCTTCTCGGGTGCGGCCGGCTTGGGCTGGGGCGACAGATGATGAACCGTGGCACCGGCGCTGCCGTGAGCCGCAGCCACCCCGGCGGGCGCTCCGATGTCGCGCTTGACCCCATGGTGAGCCAGGATCTTGGCCTCGGCTTTGCGCGCGATCTCGGGGTGTTCCTTCAGGTGCCTGACGGCATTATCGCGGCCCTGGCCGATGCGGTCGCCCTCGAAGCCGAACCAGGCACCCGACTTCTCGACCGCACCGCACTCGGCGCCCATGTCGACGATATCGCCCTCGTGGCTGATGCCTTCGCCGTAAAGGATGTCGAACTCGACCTCGCGAAAGGGCGGCGCCATCTTGTTCTTGACCACCTTGACCCGCGTACGGTTACCGACCACGCGATCGCCGTCCTTGAGCGCCCCGATGCGCCGGATGTCGAGCCGGATGCTGGCGTAGAACTTCAGCGCGTTGCCGCCGGTCGTCGTTTCGGGGCTGCCGAACATCACGCCTATCTTCATACGTATCTGGTTGATGAAAATGACCATGGTGTTCGACTTCGAGATGGTCCCGGTCAGCTTGCGCAGCGCCTGGCTCATCAGGCGCGCATGCAGGCCGACGTGCGAGTCGCCCATCTCGCCTTCGAGCTCAGCCCGCGGGGTCAGCGCCGCCACCGAGTCGACGACGATGACGTCGATGGCGCCCGAGCGCACCAGCATCTCGGTGATCTCCAGCCCCTGCTCACCGCAGTCGGGCTGCGAGACCAGCAGATCGTCGGTGCGTACGCCCAGCTTGCGCGCGTAACCCACATCAAGCGCATGCTCGGCGTCGACGAAGGCGCAGATGCCGCCCGAGCGCTGGGCTTGCGCGACCACGTGCAGCGCCAGGGTCGTCTTGCCCGACGACTCGGGGCCGTACACCTCGACGATGCGCCCGCGCGGTAGCCCGCCAACGCCAAGCGCGATGTCGAGGCCCAGCGAGCCGGTCGGCACGACCTGGACCTCGGGCGGCGCGATGCCCTCCCCGAGCCGCATGATGCTGCCCTTACCGAACTGCTTTTCGATGCTCAGGACAGCGACATCGATGGCCTTGTCGCGGCCCACGTCACGCTCGCGCGCCGGCGCGGCGGGCGGCGTTGCCGTTACCGCGGCCTTGGTGTCCTTGGTGTCCTTGGTGTCCTTCGTCTCGTGCTTGTCGTTGCTCTTGTCTACGCTCGCCATGGGCATGCTTTCTACTCCTCTCGGTCGGGTTGGGTTCACGAAAAATAGCAACGCGCAAGCTCCAGCGCGTGATGGGCAGCCGATCGTCGGATGCGCTCGCGGCCGGGTGAAAAGCGCCGGGTCTCGGCGCGCGCTCCGTTGGGACCGGCGACCGCGAAACACACGGTGCCAACCGGCTTGCCGCCGTCGTCAGTGATCGCGGCGCCGGCCGCCACCTCGGCGACTGCCGAGCGATCGCGCTTGTCGGCGCCCGCGATGCCGGTTACCGCCACCGCCACCGTCGCCGATAGCACCCGGCGCGCGCCCTCGGCCATCTCCAGCGCGCACGGCTCGCTGACCGCGCCGTGAACCTGCAGCGTCTCGGGCCGCACGCCGAGAACACCGGTCTTGACGTCGTTGGCGTACGCGACGACGGCGCCACGGAAGAAGTCGCTCGCCCCCGGCTCCGACGTGACCAACTGGCCCGCGTAGCCGCCGGTGCACGATTCGGCCAGCGCCAGGGTTGCGCCCGCTGCCCGCATCGCCCGCGCCACCGCCCCCGCAAGCGTGTCCGCGTCGGTGCCGTAGACCACCCCGCCGAGCCGCCGCCGAACCTCGGCGTCCAGTACCGCGAGGGTCGCTCGCGCCGCGGCCGCGTCCGGGCCGCGCAGTACCACCTTGACGTGGTTCTCGGGCATCGCCGTTCGATAGTGCAGACTGGCGCCGGCCAGACCATCGATGAGACCGGCGAGGCGGTGATCGATGTGCGATTCGCCCATACCGTAGATGTGCCAGGTGCACGCCGTGGCTGGCGGAACCCCAGCGGCAGCCTGGCGCGCTTGCAGGCGCGGCGCGATGTGGTCGGCGAAGATGCGTTCCATCTCGCGCGGCACCCCGGGCAGAAAGAAAGCTTCGGTGCGATCGATCGCCACGCAAAAACCGGGTGCGATGCCAGCTGCGTTGTCGAGCGCCAGGGCCCCCGCCGGGACACGCACCTGACGCAGGTTATTGGGGGTCAGCTCGAAGCCCAGGGTGGCGAACCGGCGCCGCATCGCCGCGAGCGACGGCTCGTGGGCCACCGCCGCAACCCCGAGCAGGTCCGTGACCACGTCCACCGTGCGATCGTCGTCCGTGGGACCGAGGCCCCCGGTCGCCACGATCACGTCCGCGCCCGCAGCCAGGCGCTGCAACGCCGCCCGGATGGCGGCGGGTTCATCCGAAACCACGGCGTGCTCACCAGGCTCGAAGCCCAGCTCGAACAGGCGGTCGGACAGAAAGGCCGCGTTGCCGTTGACGATCTCGCCGCGCAGCACCTCGTCGCCGATGGCGAGGACCGAGAACCGCGCGGGACGTGACATTTGTTCAGTACCTTAGACATGGCCTCCGTGACAGTCAACAAGTTCGACCGAACCAGCGCTGCCTATGACCGCACCTCCGCGCTTCAAGTACACTGTCGGCCCGACCGATTCAGGACAGTCGGCACCACCTTGATGGCCTCCGCCGCGTCGCTTTTCGCAGTCTGGCTCGCCCTACAACCGGTTCCGGCGGCAGCAGACCAGCCGACCGAATCGCGGGCGGCGGCCGACCCTGGCGACGACTCACTGCCAGCGTTGCGACAACGCATCAACGAGCTTGGCGCGCGCGTCGAACAACAAGCGGCCGAGCTTCAGGCCCAGAAGGCCAGCACCGACGTCACCGCCGCGGTCAGCGACGGCGACAACGGCGCTGAATCCGCCCTGCGTTTCTACGGCTTCGCCGACATGGGCCTGCAGCGCATGATGCCGCGCCGGTCCTCGGCCCTCAACGGCATCACGCCCTCGAAGGAAACCACCTTCGTGCTCGGCAACATCAACCTCTACATGGACGCGCAGCCGAGCCGCGACTGGGGTGCGCTGGTCGAACTTCGCTTCACCAACTACCCGAACGGCGCCGAGATCGGCTGCGGTCCATCCATGGGGAACTGCCGACGCCAGAATACCGACGTCTACGACACCACCAGTGCCAGCGGCGGCTGGAGCCGGGTGCGCTGGGGCTCCGTCGTGCTTGAGCGCGCCTACCTGGAATGGCATCGCTCGGATCTGTTCACGGTGCGCGCTGGCAGCTTCCTCACGCCGTTCGGCATCTGGAACATCGACCACGGCACCCCGACGCTGATCTCGCTGATGCTGCCGCAGTTCGAGGTCAACGAGCTGTTTCCGCTACGCCAGCTGGGTGTCGAGGTCCTGGGTAACCTGCACCGCGGGCCCTGGGAGCTGGGCTACTTCGCCTACGTGTCCAACGGACGTACCTCGGCGGAGGTAGATTTCACCGACGACAAGATGCTGGGCGGGCGGCTCTACGCGGTGCTACACCAGCCGTTTCGCCTGGCCTTCGGTCTGTCCGGCCTGGCCGGCCGCTACAGCGATCAAGAAAGAATGGTCGCGTCGCTGCTACCGTACAAGATCCGCCGCCATGAGCTGGTCGCGTACTGGGAACAGGCCGGCGGCGTGGACTTCTCGCTCGATGTGGGCGCACTGCGGGTGCGATCCGAGTTCGCCATGCGGCGCGTGGCCTACGACCAAGGCAAACGTGATCTCAACTACGGGCAGCCCGGCGTCTACAACCCGGATCGCCTGGAATGGGACAACTACTGGCTGTTCGCGTACCAGCTACCGTGGGCTGGTCTGGAACCGTTCGTGTACATGGAGATCTACCGGCTCCCGACCTTCGTGTCGGAAGGCGTCCTGAGCCCGTCGGTGGGCTTCAACGTCCACTTCACCGCCAGCGCGCAGCTCAAGACACAGTACTCGTACGGAAAGTTCGCCGATCTGCCCGACATCACGTCCGACAGATCCAGCAGCCACAACTACCACCTCATCGGTACCCGCCTGGTGCTGGCGTACTAGGTCCCGATGGCGATTTCGCGACGCGCTTCTGGCTGGCTCGGAGCCGCTTTCGTGGTCATGGCGACCACGCGGCTCGGGGCGCAACCGCCTGGTCCCGAAACCGACATCGCGGTCATCGTCCACGCGAGCGCGCCCGCAACCCGCCTCGGCCGCAACGAGCTCGCGAGCGTCTTCACGGTTTCGCGCCGGACCTGGGGCGACGGCACCACCATCCTGGCGTTCAACAGCCCGCCCGACAGCCCGCTGCGACAGGCCTTCGATCGAGCGACGCTGGGCATGGACACCGATCAGGTCAGCCGCTTCTGGATCGATCAGCGCATCCGCGGTGGCACCCGGCCGCCGAAGCACGTCGCCGATCCGAACCTGGTGGTGAAGCTGTGCAGCCGTCTGAGCGGCGCCATTGGCTACGTCCCGGCCACCCTGGTTGGGCGGGACAGCCGCGAGGTGCGAATCGTCGCCCGCGTGAGGAACGGAACCGTCATCGCCCCCTGAACAGGAAAGAGACCAGCCATGGCACGAACCAATATCTTGCTGTCGGCTACCCTCGCAGCTGCGGTTGCGGGCGCGGCCGCCGGTGCGTGCGGCGAGTACGAGTCATGCGATAAAGGGCAGTTCCTGGTCAACTACGTGTGCTTGCCCAAGCCCGACGCAGGTCCGATGGCGGCTAGCGATGCGGGTGGCACAGGATGCAACGCCAAGATGACGGCGAACCCCGCCGCCAGCTACGGCACCACCTGCACCACCGCCGACGACTGCGGCTGCGAGGCCAATTTCTGCGCCACCCAGCCCGGATCGCCCACCGGTTTTTGCACCCGCACCGGCTGCCTGAAGGACGCCACCGTGGTGTGCCCGGAGGGCTGGAAGTGCGCCGACCTGTCGATGTACCTGCCCGGCCTGTCCATGTGCTTGAAGAATTGATCTGGCCAGACCGCTTTTCGTCCGCGGCAGGTTGACGGTAAGCTAGGTAGCGATGCGCATCCGCTATGCCGCCAAGACCGACCCGGGACTCAAGCGGAACCACAACGAGGACTACTTCTCGCTCATCGAAGACGAGCAGCTGTTCATCGTTGCCGACGGGATGGGCGGTCACGCCTGCGGCGAGGTCGCCTCGAAGATGGCGGCCGACACCATTCGCGAGTTTTTCAACCGGTCGAAGGACGACGACGCCACCTGGCCGTTCAAGATGGACCGGCAGCTGTCGTACCTGGAGAACCGCATGGTGGTGGCGATCAAGACCGCCAACCAGCGCATCTTTGAGGCCGCGAGCCGCGACCTACGCCTCAAGGGTATGGGCACAACCGTGGTGCTGAGCCAGATCGCCGACGAGAAGATCTACATCGCGCACGTGGGTGATTCGCGCTGCTACCGCATCCGCGGCGCGGCCTCCGAGCAGATGACCCGCGACCATTCGTTGCTCGAGGATTACAAGGACGCGCGGCCCGGCATGTCCGACGAGGAGCAGAAGAAGTTCCCACACAAGAACGTCATCACGCGGGCGCTTGGCATGCGTGAGAACGTACAGGTCGACGTCAGCGCCGAGGACATCATGGACGGCGACATGTTCCTGCTGTGCTCCGACGGGCTGTCGGGCATGCTCGACGACAAGCGCATGACCGAGACCGTGCGCAAGGCCGCCGATCTGGAGGCCGCGGTGGCGGGTCTAGTCGAGTCCGCGAATCAGGCGGGCGGCAACGACAACATCACCGTGCTCGCGCTCGAGTGCAAGGCCGGCTGATCCGCCCGCGTCGGTGCCAGGTTCACAGTGGCGACGGAGGACGATGACTTCGAGACGCCGGCGCCGCTGCCGGGAATGCCGCGTCCCGGAGGCGGTAGTGGCCTCAGCCAGGCGCCACCTGGGTTGCGCGGCTTGCTACCACCACCGCCCCCGCTTGGCCGCGCGCTTCCTCCCGGCGGCGCGCCCACCCGAATGGCGACGTCGCTCGGCCTCCCTCCGGCCGGGGCCCCACCTGGCCCTCGACCTGTGCGCCTGACGCCGGCCTTCGGCATGCCCGGCTTGCCGACGCCTCCGCCACGCCCGACCCCGGCGTTCGGCGCGCCGGCAGGTGTGCCGGGCCTGCCGCTGCCCGGCAGCCAGGCGTCGATCGGGATCGCGGCGGCGGGCTCCGACTTTGAGGTCTTGCCCATCTCGCGGGGCGAGCGCCGACGCCTTGAGCGCAAGTCGTGGCTGCCATGGACCCTGTGCGTGCTGCTGGCCGGTGGCTCATGCGCGGGCGGGGTTTGGGCCTTCGTGCGCGAGCGCCGGCTGGCGGGGGCGACCACGGCGGCACTTGCCGGGCGCGAGGCGATCAAACAAGAACGCGACGCCGCGCTGGCGCTCGTCGAGCAGGGCAAGGCGACGCTTCTCGATTTGCAGCAGAAGGTGGTCCGGTTCGAGGAGAAGGCAGCGGAAAGCGCCGCCGCGGGCGCTTCGAGCGCAGCCACCCGCAAAGAGGTCGCCGAGAGCACCGCCGCGCTGGCGGAGGCACTACGTGCCGAGCTCGTGGGACACAAGGTGCCCGTGGTCTCGGACAGCGACACAATCACCGTGAGTCTGGATGAAGGCGTGCTGTTTGCCGCCGGCAAGTCCGAGATCAGCCTGGACGGCTACCGCGTGCTCTACCGGCTGAGCAAGGTGCTCAAGGACATTCACGATCGCAAGATCCTGGTTGGCGGCTACACCGATGCTCCTCGCAAGAAGCCCGCCAAGGGCAAGGGCGGAAAGACCGTTGTCACGTCGTCGGGCTGGGACTTGGCGGCGGCCAGAGCGGTCGGGGTCGCGCGTTTTTTCGTCGAGGATCTCAAGCTCGAAGCGAAACGAGTCGCGGTCACCGCGCCCGCACCCACGCCACCGAAGAACAAGCGCGTCCGCGTGCCGCTCCGACGGGTCGATATCGTGCTCGCGCCGGTTTAGCGCGCAGTCTCTTCAGAGTCCGCACGGCCATCGCGTAAACTGCAGACCGATTGCCGAACATCTGCCTTCTTGGCGCTCTTTTTTTCGGATTCGACCTGCAGGCAGCGTCCGCTGTCGTGACGATTGAATCCGCGCGCGCCATCTTCCTTGCTCCGGAAGCCGGGCCACCCGGTTCGTCCCTTGTCGAGACGCTCCGGATCGTCCTCGCCGGGGTCGCACGCCTCGAAGAGCGACGGCTGGATCCTCCCACCGGTGGTGATCGTCCGACGGCCGTTGCCGCGCGCGAGCTCGTGACGGGCGTTCAGAGGGCCGTCGACGTGGTGTTGTGGATTGTGCCGGTCACCGGGGAGACATTCACTCTATACGCACTCACCAGATCGCGCCCCGACGCCGTCATCGAGGTGGGTCAGGCCGAGCTGGGCAAGAGCGCCGACATCGACCGCACGATCGCTCTCAAGTTGCGCAACGTACTTGAGGGCCTGCTCTCGCGCGCGGCAGCATCGGTTTCCGCTGCGCCAACCGTTGCAGCGACCCAGCCTCCTGTGACCCGCGCACGTTGGCCTCAAGCGATCTGGCGCTTGGGCCTGGTCGGCGCGGCCGGCGTCGGAACGAACGCACGGGCTGAGGCCGGTCTGGGCGCCCGTTTCCACGCCGGAGGGTTGCGCTGGGAAGCCTCGGCGCTGGTGGCACTGGCCACCACGATCGAGCTGGGGAACGATCCGGCCGTCGAGGCCAGCGAATGGGACTTCGGGTTCAGGTTCACCGGCTTGCACGCGGCCGGTCCCCGGCTCGCCGTCGGTGGCCTGGTCGAGGCCGGCGCACGCCGCCTCTTTGCGCAGGCTTCCTTGCCAAACGGCGCGATCAACCAGGCCCGTGTCCTGGTGCCGGTGCTCTGGAGCGGTCCCGAGATCCGCTGGTCGCTCGGCGGCCGGATGGAGATCTGCGCCGCCGCCGGCGTTGAAGTCGCGCTGCAACGACAACGATTCAGTATCGCAGGTGTACCTGTGGCGGATATGGGCCGCGTGCGTTTTCTGTCGCTCGTGGCGCTGGTGGCGCTGCTTTGACGCAGGCAGCCCATGGATTTTCATTCAACCTCGGCCACTGGCCGTCCGACCAACGACTGACCACTTGATTCTTCGCCGGCAGTTGACCGTACCGGATGAACCCGACCAAGGGCTCATAGCCGCATGCCGGCAGGGTGACCGCGACGCGCTCGAGAGCGTGCTCCGCAGCTTCGCGCCCTTGCTCGAGCGCCACATCCTCCGGCTCTGTGCTTCGGCGGCGGACGCGCCCGATCTTCTGCAGAAGACCCTGGTCGGGGCGGTGCGGTCGTTTCCGAAGTACCGGGGCGATTCCTCGCTTCGCACCTGGCTCACCAGCATCGCAATCAAGGTGGTGCAGGAGCACTTTCGCCAGCCTGGGCAACGGACGCGCGCGCACCTTGCGGTTGCCTTCAGTGACAGCGAGCGTTTCCAGGACGACCTCAGTCCTGACCGGGTGGTGGAGAGCCGGCGTCGCATCGAAAGGCTGTCCCAGCTCATGGCGCGCATCAGTCCCGTGAATCGCCTGGCCTATATCCTCTACGAGATGGACGGTCTGTCCGTGCGGGACGTGGCAAAGGCGCTCGGAATCAGCGTCGTCGCGGCAAAGTCCCGAATCTTTCTGGCCCGGCGCACGCTCATAAGAGCTTCGAACCGCGACCCCATCCTGCACGAGTTGGCCGAAGAGATCGGAGGCGGACGATGGTTGAAGTGAGTTGTGAATCAGTCGCGCCACTGGTACGGCAGGGAGAGGGCGGCCTGCCGGAGGACGAGCGCGCGGCGCTTTCCAGGCATCTTGGCCGGTGCCTGGGGTGCCGTGATCGCGTGCAGGCTATGCGCCTGGTCGCGACCGCCATCGACCTGCCGGCCCAGCGCACCATGGCTCCCTCCCGGCGAGAGCGTGTGGTGGCACAGGCCCTGGCAGAAGCGTTCGCCGCGCCCCCTAGCGAAACTCCACAGACCGGACATGACCGTGTTCATCTCCAGCCAGCGTTCCGACTGGCGCTGCTCGGCGGAACCGCCGGGATCCTGCTGCTTGTTGCGACGGGGATCGGATTGCGGATCTTGCCACGGCGTCACGATGGTCCTGGTTTCCGCGCGGCCAGTGACATCCACTTGATCGTGGGAGAGATCTCGATCGGCGGTCGGCCCCAGGGTCCCGACACGGCTGTGCCCGCCGACACGCCCGTGTCCAGTTCGCTGGGCGCGGAGCTGAGCTTCGGACGCGCGACCGTTCGCCTTGCCCCAGGATCGAGGATCAGTGTCGACGGGAAGCTGGACGCCTTCCACCTCGCGGCCGGATCGGTGTCGGTCCTGGTCGCAGCCCGGATCGCCACAGCCCCTTTCCGTGTGGTGACGACTCGGTTCGTCGTCGAAGTCATCGGGACTCAGTTCGACGTCGGCGACGCTTACGTCGCCGTCCAGCACGGCGTCGTAGGCGTCGTCGACCCAAAGGGCGCTCCCCTCGCCACCGTGCGCGCGGGTGAGCGGTGGTCGATGGTCCCCGGCCCGACGAGCAAGGAGCCCGACCCTCCGGTCCGATCGGCGCCCGTGCCCGCGCGAATGAATGCCCTGCGGGCCCGGGCGGTGCCGGGCGAAATACCGCCGGCGGACAATGGGGTCCCGGTGCTAGCCGAAGCGCGGCGGGCGCTTGCGGCCGGGCGGGTGGCCGAAGCGCGGCTCCTGGTCGATCGCGCCTTCGCTGCAGCGTCCAGGCGCACCGACCGTGCCGAAGCCGAGACGCTGCGTGCGGAGTGCGCGCTGGTGGCGGGAGAAGTCGCGCTCGCCGGTCAGCTCTATCTATTGGTTGCGCAGCGGTACCCCGATCTGCCGGCCGGGGAAAACGCGCTCTTCGCGGCTGCGACCGTGGCCCGCAAGGCGGGACAGGCGGCGGGCGCGATCGGGCTGCTCAAGACGTATGCGCGGCGCTATCCCGACGGTCGCTTCGGCGCAGAGGTCCGCGCAAGCCTGGAGGCGGCGCCGCCGTCAGCCGCGGACGGTAGGTGATGCCAGTGCGTAGCGCGCGGGTAAGTTCTGCCCGCTTCGCGCTGGCCCTGGGCGCAGCGGCCGCGGCCTGCTCTCGCACGACGGAGCTCCAGCCGACGGGCACTCCCTCCGCCGCCGGCCGACCGTTCCTGGGCGAGTACATCCACCCGGGGGCGCCATCGGACATCCGCGACAGCTTCGGTGGACCGCCGCAGCCCAGGTCGATGGCCACGCCCCGCTTCGTGTATCCGCTGGACGGCGCCATGTTGATGCGTAACTGGGGTGGCATGAACCTCCAGTGGGCTGCTGGCGACGGCAACCATTTGTTTCGCGTCACGGTCGACGGGCAGCGGGGCGCAGCATCGATCTATGCAGGTGACGGCGCCTGCCCGGCTGGCCAATGCGCGGTGCCGGTGCCCGACGCGCTCTGGCTCTCGATCGCGTCTGCTCACGCGGATGCCGAGGTGCAGATCCGGCTGGACGCCACGACGGGCCTGGACGGCCCCGTGTCGACCGGTCAGCCTCTGACGTTGACCTTTTCGCCAGAGGATTTCCAGGGGGATCTCCTCTACTGGTCGAACCTGAACCTCGGTCTTGTCAAGGTCCCGTCGGGGAGCCGGTCCGGGATCCCATTCATCGACGCCAAGACACCAGCAGCGCCGGGGAGAGGAAGGGGCTGCGTCGGCTGCCACGCCGTCAGCGCGGACGGATGCCTGATCGCCATGGACGTCGAGGAGAACGGCTATCAGTACACGCTGGGCGTGGCACAGCCCAAAGGCAGGTCCCGGGAGGTCACCACCTTGACCGTGGGCGACAGCGTATCGTTCGCAGCCATACACCCGGACGGCAAACGAATCCTGACGGTGAGGGGGGGTGTGCTGACGCTGCGGGACCGCTCCGGGATGAAGCTCACCACCATTGCCGCCGCGTTGGTGGGTCCAGCGGGAAACGATTTCGCGACCCACCCGCAGTGGGCGCCGGACGGGCGAGCCATCGTGTTCACGCGCTTGACCGGCGGCAATCCCCCCGGACGCGCCGACTGGACCGAAACCGGAGACATCGCGGTGATGCCCTTCGACGCCGATCAGCCGAGAGCCGCCCGCGTGCTCGTGCCTCGTGCGAGCGACGAAAGTCATTTCTATCCTCACGTCTCGCCGGACGGCCGCTGGGTCGTCTTCAACACCGGACGGAAACCGGGGCGCACCCCCCTGCCGGCGCCCACGGGCAATCTGTCCTCGTACGCTCAGAGCACGGCGCGACTCCGCATGGTGGCGTTCGAGGGTGGCCAGCCGATCGAACTTGGCCGCGCCACGCACGCGCCCGACTCGTCCATGTCATCGCCCAGCTTCACGCCATTTGCACAGAGACGGGGGACGCTGCTGTTCCTCTCGTTCTCCGCGAAGCTGGACTATGGCTGGGTGCTCGACCAGGCATCGGTGCCGCCGATAGAACGAACCGCCGGCGTCGTCGGCGCGCCGGGGCGGGCCCAACTCTGGATGGCGGCGCTCGATCTTACGCGGCCCGGTGATCCCAGCATGGCGCCGTTCTGGCTACCCATGCAGGACGTCAAGGGCATAAACCGCGACGCATCGTGGATTCCCAATGGCACATGCCCCCCATGAGCGCACTGCCTGGGGCGAATTTGGCTTCAACCGCGGGCACTCCTTTCCCGACAGACATGCATGCGCACGATGCCTGCCGGGGTTGCCGCGTCCCTGTGGGCCCTGGGGGCAATGTCGGCCTGCACAGGGGTGATCGAAAGCCGCAGTCCCACCGGGCCGAGCGATCTCGGTGCGACGAACCCGGGACGGTCGGATGTGGCGAAAGGCGCTGGCGGCGCAGGGGGCATATCGAATCCCGCCGCAGCGTCGAGGGGGGCCGTGCCAACCGCTTGCTCTGCCGCGCCTGACCCGGGGCGCTCGCCGCTGCGACGCCTGAACTTGATGGAGTACCTCAATACCGTCGCCGACCTGTTCGGAACGGCGGCTGCCACACAGGTGGCGGACTCGTTTCCTCCTGACGAAGAAGGCGGGGGTTTCAGCAACAACGCCGACGCGCTGGTCGTGACCGGGCTGCTGGCCGGCAAGTACATGGACGTTTCGGAGAAGCTTGCGGCGGTGGTGGCAGCCAGGCCCGGCACCGTGGTGCCATGCGATCCGGTCCAGATGGGGGAGACCGCTTGTGCCACCCGATTCGTCGACAGCTTCGGAAAACGGGCCTTCCGGCGTCCGCTCAGCGCCGCCGAGCGAACGCAGTACCTGGCCTTTTTCACCGAGGGTCGCAAGGCTGGCATGTTCGCGGACGGCGTGGAACTCGCCCTGCAGGCCTTCCTGCAATCTCCGCATTTTCTCTACCGGGTCGAGGCCGGAGGGACGCCCCTGCCAGGAGGCACGGGGGCGGTGGCCTCTGTCGCGCCCTACGAGATGGCGTCGCGCCTGTCCTACGCGTTCTGGGGCTCTATGCCCGATGATCGCCTCTTTGCCGCTGCCGGGGCGGGGACGCTATCGACGGCCGCGGGCATCGAGGCCGAAGCGCGCCGCATGCTCGACCCCAACGATCCGAAGACCAAGCGGACCGTCGCCGGCTTCCATCGCGAGTGGTTCGCCATCGGTGGGGTCAGCGCGATCGCCAAGGACCCGGTCGTCTATCCGACCTGGAGCCCATCGTTGCGCAACGACCTTCGCGTCGAGATCGAGACCTTCATCGATCAGGTGTTCTGGACGGATGGCCGCCTCGAAACGTTGCTCTCGGCGCCCTACTCTTACCTCAACGGCGCCCTGGCCAAACACTACGGCGTGGTTGCCCCGACTGACAACGGTTTCGTCCGGGTCGCTCTCGATCCGATGCAGAGGGCGGGACTTTTGACCAACGGGGCCCTGCTGTCGCTTGCCGCCAAGCCCGACCAGACCTCGCCCGTGCACCGGGGCAAGTTCGTGCGGGAGCAGCTCCTGTGCCAGCAGCTTCCCTCTCCTCCGGCGCTGGATCCCCCCATCATGGCTCCGATCGTCAGCGCGACCGCATCGACGCGAGAGCGGTTCGCGCAGCACACACAGCCGGCCTGCGCCGCTTGCCACCAGCTGATGGATCCGATCGGATTCGGGTTCGAGAACTACGACGCCGTCGGGCGTTGGCGCACGCAGGACGGAAAGTTCAATGTGGACGCCAGCGGCGAGGTTGTGGCGACCACCGGCGCCGACGGTAAATTCACGGGCACCGTGGAGCTGGCGAAGCGGCTGGGCGCCAGCGTCGACGCCCGGAACTGCGTGACGACGCAGGTGTTCCGCTACGCGGCCGGCCGCGCCGAGACCGCCGGGGACGCGTGCACGATCGAGCGCATGAGGAAGAGACTCGACGAGACCTCGCATGACATGCGCGAGCTCTGGGTGGCGGTCGCCAGCAGCGATGCCTTTCGTTTCCGCTCGGTCACAGGCGGCGGACAATGATCAAGCTTGCGCGTCGAAGATTCCTTCGGTCGGCCGCGGGGGGCGCGCTCGCCTTGCCGCTGCTGAGTGAGGTCGGTGGGCCCGCGCGCGCCGCGAGCCCGTTCCCGAAACGCCTGATCATCTGTTTTTCCCCGAACGGCACGATCCCGACCGCGTGGGTCCCCAGGGCCACGACGCCCGAGCTTGTCCTCGGCGACATCATGGCGCCGCTCGCGCCCCACAAGAACGACCTCATCATCGTGGATAACCTGACGATGACGGCCGCCCTTCGCGCGGCCGGCGGGGACGCCCACGGGTTGGGCGTGGGTTGCCTGCTGACCGGCATCGAGCCACTGGCCGGGAACCAGTTCGCCGCGGGTATGGGCGGGCCCGGCAGTGGATGGCCCGGAGGCATCTCGGTCGATCAGCTGATCGCCGATCGAATCGGAAAGACGACGAAGTTTCCTTCCCTGGAATACACCACGAAGCGGATGGCCGGGAACATCTGGTCGCGCATCTCGTACCGTGGCGCCGCCATGCCCGTGACGCCGATGGACAGCCCGGCTGATGCGTTCGACCGGGTGTTCGCGGGCGATCTCGGCGATCCAGCCGCCGTGATCCGGCGAAAAGCGCAGCGCAAGAGCATCCTCGACAATTCGTTGCGCGAATTCGACGCCTTGAGGCGGACGCTCGGCAAGGTCGACCGCGATAAAGTCGACCTGCACATTTCGGCGCTACGGGACATCGAGAGCCGGCTCGACATCCCCGGGGCCGGGAGCGCCAGCAGTCAGTGCAAGAAGCCCGCACGCTCGATCCTGACCGGCAGCAAGGAGCCGACCTACTACCTGGCCAACGAAAAGACCGAGGCGAATAACGATCTGGACATCCCCGAACGCCACCAAACGATTCGCGAGATGCTGGTGACGGCTCTCGCCTGCGATCTCACCCGGGTGGCGAGCATCATCCTGGCTCCGTCGCGCAGCCCCATCGCGATGAGCTGGCTGGGTATTCAGGAGGCGCACCATGCCATCTCTCACACCGCCAACGTCGCCGCCCTGATCAAGATCAATCAATTTTACGCGCAGGAGATCGCGAAGCTCATCTCCGACCTCAAGTCGATGCGCGAAGGCGCAGGCACGGTGTTCGACAACACGTTGATCGTCTGGTGCAACGAGCTCGGCGTCGGCAACTCACACAGCCACGACCACATCCCCTTCATGCTCGCAGGCAGTGCGGGAGGGTTCTTCAAGACCGGCCGCAGCATCACGGCACCGGCCGGAACGTCGCACAACGACCTCCTGATCTCGATCTGCCAGGCGATGGGTCTGGCCGACGTGGCGACCTTCGGGAACCCGAAGTATTGCAAGGGACCGCTCGCCGGGCTGACGGGATGACGGACCCCAGCCCGGACCCCTGATCTACTGCTGCGCGGGGTCAGCCCATCACCTTGAAAGGGGTGCTCTTCAGACCGGTGCTGCCGGCAGTGTCACGACGAATCTCGCGCCCGGATCGGCGGTCGCCGGCGCCAGTTCCAGCGTGCCCCCGCACGCCTCGACGATCGATCGGCTGACCGATAGGCCGAGGCCGGTGCCCTTGCCCGGATCCTTGGTGGTGAAAAATGGATCGAAGATCTTGCCGCGCACATCGGCGGCAATCCCGGGACCGACATCGCAAAACCCGATCTCGACGCGTGCATCTCGGCGCTGGCACACCACACGCACCGTGCCCTCGCCTTTCATGGCGTCGGCGGCGTTGAGTAGCAGGTTCACGAACACCTGGGTGAGGCGACCGGGCGACACCAGCACCTCGGGCCATGACGACGCGGCGGGTTCGGTGGTCACTGCCACGGCACGAAAACGGGCCTGGGGTCGCAGCAGCGCCTCGGCCGAACGCAGCACCTGAAGCGGATCCGCCGGCTGCGCCTCCTCGCGCGACGGGCGCGAGTATTCCAGCAGGTCGTGAATGATGCGGTCGATGCGCTGGGTCTCGGCCTTGACGCGGCTCAGGGCATCGCGGCGATCAGCTTCGCTGAGTTTGCCGGCGCCATCATCCGCAGCAGCGTCGGCGCGCAGGATGTCGACGTAGCCCAGGACCGCGGCCAGCGGATTGCCGATCTCGTGCGCGACTCCGGCCGCGAGTTGCCCGACCGACGCCAGTTTCTCGCTGCGGATGAGCTGCTCGCGCTGTGCGACCAGCGAGGCAGTCATCTGGTTGAACGACGCCGCCAGCGCCGCGATCTCACGCGGCCCGGACGCGGCGATGCGCTGATCCCACTCTCCGGCGCTGACCCGAGCGGTGGCCCGCTCCATCGCCTGCAGCGGTCGCACCACCAGGCTGGTCAGCACGAATGAGCCCAGCGCCAGCACCATCAGCGCGTCGGCCACCGCGATGCCGAAAAGCCACTGCGATCGCCGCAACACCGCCGTCACCGGTGGCGGCGCCGACACGCACGCGCGCGCCGCCGCCAGCACTCTACCGGCGGCCAGGATGGGGGCGTAACCACACAGCTCGGTCGACACTTCGCCGGGACGCTGGCGGTAGTGGAACAACGCTGGAACGCCGGCCAGCACCGCTGTCAGCAGCGCGGGATCCTGATCTTCGGGAAGCCGGGGTGGGCGGGCCGCCAGCACCCGCCGATCGAGCCCCAGGACCGACACTTGTAACGACCCCTCGCGCTCGATCATGGGCCCCAGCACCCGCGCGAGCCGCGCTCGGTTGTCAGGCTCGCCGGTGGGCGCGTCGAGATCGAGCGCCGCCGCACAGGCCGCTGCCGCCGCCGTCGACAACGACAGCAATGAGCTTTCACGTTCGGCGCGCAGACTGTCGCCCGCGGCCCACAGCGCCAGATAGGCCGTCGAGGTCACCGCAAGCAGCGTGACCAGGGCCAAGCCGAGCAGGATCTGCGTACGCAGCCCGAGCCGCCTGCGCGGAACCCCGCCGGTCACTTCTTGCGCGCCCGGTCCGCTGGGCAGCCGCCGTCGGGGACGCCCTGGGCCTTCTCGCACAGCCCGAACAGCTCGTGCCGGTGGCGGAGGATGTTGAAGCCCATCTTGCGAGCCACGCGTGACTGGATCTCCTCGATCTCGTCGCTCTCGAATTCGACGATGAAGTTGCAGTGCTGGCAAATGATGTGGTCGTGATGCGCGCGCTCGCCGGCTACTTCGTACAGGGTCTGTCCCGGGCCGAACTGGCGCGAGTGGGCGAGCCCCGCCTCTTCCAGAAGCTTGATTGTGCGGTACACGGTGGCCAGGCCCACACCCGGGTTCTTCTTGCGCGCCGATGTCAGCAAGTCTTCCAGATTCACGTGGCCGCTAGACCGCAGGAAGGCATCGACGATGGCCTCGCGCTGCAAGGTGGTCTTGAGCCGCTTGCGGCGCAGGTAGGCCCGCCACGGTTCTTTCAACTCCGCCATCGACGCTCTGCCCTCGACCCCCATCGTGGCTAGTCCTTCCATTTGATCGAGCAGCCGATCGACGGATGTTGCGGCTGCGCCGGCGCCTGCCCGCCGAGCAGGGCATCCAGCGCCGACGCCAGTTCACGTCGCGAAACCTTGGTTGGATCCTTCCACGAATCGTCGATGCGGCCGCGGTACGCGAGCTGGCGGGGGGCATCGTACACGAAGATGTCCGGCGTACAGACGGCGCCGAATTCGCGTCCGACCGTCTGCGCCTCATCGTGCAGGTAGGGGAAGCCGTATTGCTTGCGCTGCCAGCGCTCGCGCAGGCGCTCGAACCCGTCGTCCGGGTACGAGGCCGCGTCGTTCGAGCACACGCCAACCAACTGCACACCGCGCGGCCCGTACTCACGCGCCAGCGCCAGGATGCGATCCTCGACCGCCTGGACGTACGGGCAATGGTTGCAGATGAACATCACCACCAGCACCGGGGCGGCGGCAAAGTCGTCACGCTGGTAGATCTTCCCGTCCACCGCCGGCAGGCGAAAATCCGGGCAACGAGACCCTAGCTTGGGTGCGGCGCTCTCGATGGCCATGTTCCAGGTTCGGACGCTTTTCCGAGTTCAAGCTAGCACGCAGCTTGATCGCGAAGCGGCGGAATCGTAAGAAGGGGCTCGGTGGCCATGATGTCCTCGGGTGGTTCCAAACCGGACGCGGCGACGGACGCGCCGCCGGAGCGCTTTGACGAGCTCCTGACCAGGCTGCGGGGCCTGGTCGATAAGCTTGAGAGTGGCAACCTGCCCCTCGAAGACGGCCTGCGTTTCTTCGAGGAGGGTATGGCCCTGTGCCGGCGCGGCGCGGACATCCTCGACCGCGCCGAGAAGAAGGTCGAGACGCTGCTGGCCGCACCCGGCGGCGACGTGCGCACCGCCCCGTTCGACGCGGGCAGCGGCCAGAGCGAGTGACCGCGGTCTTCGATCTCGACGCGTGGGTCGCGGAACGGCGAGCTCTGCTGAATGTTGTCCTCGCACAGCGTCTGCAGCAGCCGTCGCCCGGAGACGATCCGGGACGGCTGATCGAGGCCATGCGCTACTCGTTGCTGGCGCCGGGCAAGCGCCTGAGGCCGCTGCTAGCTCTCGCGGCCGCCGAAGCCGTGGGTGGGGTGAGTTCGCAGCCGGTGCTCATCGCCGCTGCGGCGGTGGAGCTGGTGCATTGCTACTCGCTTATCCACGACGATCTGCCGAGCATGGACGACGACGACGTGCGACGCGGGCAGCCAACGTGCCACAAGGTGTTCGGCGACGCCATCGCTATCCTGGCCGGCGACGCCCTCTTGACCCTGGCCTTCGGGTGGCTGGCTGAGGCAGGCCTCGAGAGCCAGGGCGACGCGACAAAGGGCCGCGCTGGTGATTTCCTGCGTGCCGCCGCGGCGCTGGCGCGAGCCGCCGGGGCAGCCGGGATGGTGCGGGGACAGGCGCGCGATCTGTGTGAACCCGCGCCCACTCAGCTTCACGATCTAGAGCGCCTGCACACCGAGAAGACCGGCGCGCTGTTCGCCACGGCACTGGAGGTCGGAGCGCGGGTGGCCGGCGCGGAAGAACCGCTGATCCGGGCGTTGACCAGGTATGGCGCGTGTTTCGGACTGGCTTTCCAGCATGCTGACGACATCGCCGACGCCGATCACCGGGCGCTCGGCGATGCGTCCCGACATCGACTCGATCAATTGGTCGAGGACGCCGTCGCCAGCCTCGATAGCGCCGGTCTGGGCGCCCCCGCCGAACCGCTGCGCGCTATGGCCCGCAACCTCGCCCGCAACCCGGCCTGATAGCCCGCTAATTTCAGCTACCTGGCCGCCGAGCCGATGATACGTTATGGAGACTCTTACCGTGAGCTGGGACGACATCACACACGTCAAGGGTCCCCCCCCGGCGACCACCACGAAGCTGGCGGCCCCGAAGCGCGATCAGGCTTATCTCATCGTGCTGGCGGGCGGTGCGATGGGCGAAATGTACAAGATCGATCGCGAGCGCACCGTGATCGGGCGCGGACAGCAGGCCGAGGTGCGCATCCTGGACGACGGCGTCTCGCGCGAACACTGCGAAGTGCTGCTCCAGGGCGACAACATCGTCCTGCATGACCTCGGCTCGACCAACGGCACCTTCTGCCGAGGCCAGCGCATCGATCGCCACAATCTGAATGACGGCGACAAGATCCTGGTCGGCTCGGGCACCGTCCTCAAGTTCACGTACCACGACAAGCTGGACGAGGTGTTCCAGCGCCAGATGTACGAATCGGCGCTGCGCGACGATCTGACCAAGGCCTTCAACAAGAAATACTTCATGGATCGGGTCGAGAGCGAGTACGCCTACGCTGTACGCCACAACCTGCCGCTGGCGCTGGTCGCGTTCGACATCGACCACTTCAAGCAGATCAACGACTCATACGGCCATCCCGCCGGCGATTTCGTGCTGGCCGAGCTATCGGCGACGGTGCTGGCGACGGTGCGCGTGGAAGACGTCTTTGCTCGCGTGGGCGGCGAGGAGTTTTCGATCGTCTGTCGTGGCGCCGATCTTGTCCAGGGCACCATCGTGGGCGAACGGCTGCGTCATGCGGTCGGAATCCGGCAGTACTCGTTCGACGGCAAGACCATCTCGGTGACCGTCAGCGTGGGCGTGGCCGCGGTGCCCAACGGCTCCATCCGCGACGCCATGGAGTTCATCGCCGCCGCTGATCAGGTCCTGTACGAGGCCAAGCGCAGCGGCCGCAACTGCGTCTGCCAGTGGCGCAAGTAGCGCAGGCGGCGGGTCGCGCGCGATTGAGCGGCGCCAGTCCCTGACAGCAATCGCTGTGATTGTTTGCCGGGGGCGTGGGCTGCCCGTACGCTCAACCCATGCGGCGGTGCTTGGCTTTCCTCGTGCTCCTTGCCGCGACCAGCAGCGCGGGCGCCGATGAGCGAGAGCGGGAGTCGCGCGACCGGCCGGTACCGTTCGATCGACGCTGGATGGACCCCTACTTCCAGACCGGACCACTACGGGATGCGGCTTCGCGCTCGGCTGTGGGCGACTTCGCCGGCGCAACGACTGGCTTTCAGCAAGCCCTGGCCTTGCTGCCGCACACGTCGCCCGAGCACGCACCCGCCACTTTCATGCTGGCTTTGGCGCGCATGAACGCTGGACAGTGGCAGGAGGCCGGAACGCTGTTCGAGGGCTTGTACGAGCGTTACCCGCTGCTGGCCCCCTATCACGCCTACTACGCCGCACGCTGCCGGGTCCGACGCGGCGACACGGCCGGAGCCATCGAGTGGGCCGCCAAGGTGCCGGCGCGTTCGGTGCCCGAAGCTGAAGCCAGCCTGGTCAGGATCGACGCGCTGGTGGCGCTTTCGCGCTGGAGTGAGGTCGAGGCCGAGACGGCGCGTTTCCTCGACCGCTTCCCGGCCGGGCCGCGCCGCGCCGAGGCCTCGTTCCGCCGAGCTCTGGCGCTTGAAACGCTGGGGCGCCCGGCCGAGGAAGCCATCGCCATCTACAAGCGCATCTGGGCCGAGGCACCGCTTGAAACCTGGGCGAAGAAGGCCGAGGAGCGGCTGCTGACCCTGGCAGCGGCGCATCCCGGGGCCGAAGGAGAAGCCATCAAAGCCCACACGCCCGCCGAACTCATCGCGCGCGGCATGGTGCTGTTCGACAAGAATCAGAATGCCGAGGCCGAGGCGATGTTTGGCGCGGCCCTGGCTGCCGCGAACCTGACGCCGGCTGAGGCTTGCCGGGCGCAGTTCCATCGTGCCCAATCGGTGTTCAAGCAGCGACAGCGGCCGCGCGCGGCGCCGGTGTTTGCCCAGGCAGAAGCCGCGTGCCGGACGGCGGCGGATTCCGATCTGGTGGTCAAGGCGCTGTACCAGGGCGCGCGCTGCCTGGCGGCGGCAGGCGAAAGGCCAGCCGCCCTGGCCAAGTACGACGCCATCGAAAACGAGTTCCCGGGACACAGCTACGCCGACGACGCACGCCTGCGTGCCGCGGAGGTCGCCACCGACGCCGGCGACGAGGCGGCTGCCGAAACGCTGCTGGGTGGCATTGCCGAAAAATATCCATCGGGGGATCTGCTGGGCGAAGCGCTGTGGCGGCTGGCGTTCCGGGCCATCCGGGCCAACGACTGGGCAGAGGCGCATCGGCGGCTGGACGAGAACCTGCGCAAGATCGCGCACGAAGACCTGTGGTACGCGGAGGGCCGTGCGCTGTACTGGAAGGCGCGCGTGTTCGACAAGCAAGCTCGGCCGAGCGATGCGCGCGCCTTCTACACCCGCGCGGTGCGCGAGTATCCGCTGTCGGTCTACGCGCTCATGTCGCTTGAGCGGATGCGGCTGGCAAACCCCCGCGAGCGCGCCGCGCTGGTGGCGGAGCTGCGCGCCGGTTTGATCTCGGGTCCGGGCAACACGAAGGACGATGGTTTTCATTTTTCGCCCCGGCCGGTATTCGGCGAACCTGGCTTCCTGCGCGCGGTCGAGCTGGCGCGTCTGGGCATCGGCACCGATGCGCGCCGGGAGCTGGCGAAACTTGGTTTCTCGTCACCCGACAGCCGCGATGCTGCTCGCAAGGCCGGGGCGGTGCCAAGCGCGCGCGAGGACGTCTTGTGGATCACGGCCATCCTGCTCGACCGCGGCCGCAGCTGGACGTACTCGCACATGATCCCGCGCCAGTTGTTGACCGGTTGGCGCGCGTCGTACCCTGCGGGCCGAGGCGCCGCCGAATGGCGCCTCGCCTACCCGCGCGCGTTCCCCGAGATGGTGGCCCGCGAGAGCCGCGCCAACCACGTACCCGAGGCGTTGCAGTATGCGATCATGCGCGAGGAGAGCACGTTCAATCCCGCCATCGAGTCGTTCGCGAACGCGATCGGCCTGACCCAGCTGGTGGTCAAGACCGCGCAGCGCTTCTCGCCGGCGCCGGTCACGCGCGAAACCCTGCTCGATCCAGGCAAGAACCTGCAGATCGGCTCGCGCTTTCTCGGGTTCCTGCTCGAACACTTCGGCAGTCAAGCGGGGCTGTCAATCAGCGGCTACAACGCCGGCGAGAGCGCGGTGGATCGCTGGCTGCGTGAGCGCGGCACCTGGGAACTGGACGAGTTCATCGAGGCCATCCCCTACGATGAGACGCGCAACTACACCAAACGCGTGCTGGCGTCGTACGCCGCGTACGCGTGGCTCTACGATCGCGCGCAGCCGGTGCCAGCCCTGTCGTTCTCGCTGCGGCGCGAAGTGACGGCCAAGCCCGCACCCGCGCCCAAGGCCGTCGGCCGCCCGCCCGTGCGGCGCCGCCGCTAAAGCGATCGATCCCGCGGCGACGCCGTCAGGATTTCTTCTTGCGCTTGAAGAAGCCGCGTTCGGCCGGCGGGGCCTTGTCACCGGAGGCAGCGGCGTAAGCCCGCAGATGCTGCTCCTGGTCGGACGTCAGCGACGTCGGTACCACGAGCTTGACGTGTGCGATCAGATCGCCTGCCCCGCGGCCTTGCAAGCGCGGCATGCCGCGGCCGCGCAGCACCACGGTATCGCCCGGCTGCGCGCCGGCCGCGATGGTGATGTCGTGATCGCCATCGAGCGTGGGTACCTGCAGCGTCGCGCCCAGAGCCGCCTGCGGGAAAGTCACGGTGACCACCGTATGCAGGTCGGCGCCATCGCGCTCGAAGCGCGCATCTTCGGCGACGCGCAGAACCACATACAGGTTGCCAGCACCGCCACCCCGTCGCGCAGCCTCGCCGCGGCCCGACAGCCGCAGCGTCGAGCCGTCCTCGACCCCGGGCGGGATCTGCACCTGCAGCTTATCCTCCACCAGTTCGACGCCGGCGCCGCGGCAGGCCGGACACGGCGAGCCCACCACCTGGCCCTGGCCCCGACACTGCGGACAGGTCGTCGAGATCATCAGAAAGCCCTGCGAGTGCACCACCTGGCCGCGGCCCCGGCACTGCGGGCAACGCTGCGGCTGCGAGCCGGGCGCCGCCCCGCTGCCCTGGCACTCGTGGCAAGCGACGTGGCGGCGGACCTTGACCTCCTTGGTGAGACCGCGCGCGGCCTCGTCGAGCGTGATCTCGACCTGGGTCTCCAGATCCGATCCGCGCGCCTCGCCCCGGCCGCCGCCGAACATGTCGCCGAAGATGTCGCCGAACGCCGAAAAGATGTCGCCGACGTTCGAGAAGCCACCCTGGAACCCGGCACCGCGCGGTCCATCGTGGCCGAAACGATCGTAAAGGCCGCGCTTGTCGGACTCGGACAGCACCTGATACGCCTCCGAGGCTTCCTTGAACTTCGCCTCGGCCTCCGGGTTACCCGGGTTTCGATCGGGATGTAGCTCGACGGCGAGCTTGCGGTATGCCTTCTTCAGCTCGGCTGCGTCCGCTTCACGCGAAACACCCAGCACGTCGTAATAATCGCGTTTCTCGCTCACGGGAGTGAATCTACAATGTCATACAAACGGTGAATGGCCTTGTTCCAGGCGAAAGGCACAACCATACTGCCGACGATGTCACGATTTGTCACCGTCGTCGTCAGCTTGGCCGCTGGAATAGCAGGCCTGTCCGGCTGCACCAAATCCTCGCTCCGATCGGGTGAGGGCATCTTTTGCAGCACCTCCAAGTCGGACAATCCCTTCTATGGATGCCAGCGCGGCATCGACATCGTGTGCCTTTCGACCCACCGGCGGCAGATCCTGAAGGACGCCGGCGCCACCACGACCGAGTACCGCGAGCTGTACGCCTGCCGCGTGCCGTGCTCGCAAGAAAATCCCGGCTGCTTCACCGCCGGCGATGTCTGCTGCCCGGGCAAGTCGTGGGTGAACGGCAAGTTCGACAAGGCCTGGGGTTGCGTACCGCCCGAGCTGTGCGAGGCGATGACCTCGGCCGCTACCGACGCGGGCCGCGACACCGCACCGCCGGAGCGGCCCACCACCGACGCGGGAATGGTCAGCGTGCGTGACGCCATGACCCCCGACATGGGCGCGGGGGATTTCCGCGATGGCGGCGTGGCCGAGACGCCGGCGGGCGACCTGCCAGGTCGAGACGCGCCCGAGGACGTCGCTGCGAACCTGACCGCCGATGTCGGGCCCGATGCGCTGGTCGATGTACCCGCCGATGCGGCGAGCGCGGACCTGTGAAACACAACCCGGGTTTTCTCAAGCTGGTCGAGGCCACGCTGGCCAGCGTACGCGCGTGCAGCGCGGCCGAGGTCAAAGCCCGTCTCGATCGCGGTGACTCGTTCCAGTTCGTCGATGTGCGCGAGGACAGCGAATTCGCCGTCGATCATGCAGCGGGTGCACGCCACATCGGGCGCGGCGTGCTTGAGCGCGATGTCGAGGCGCTGATCCCCGACCCCGACGCCGAGATCGTCCTGTACTGCGGCGGTGGCTATCGTTCCGCGCTGGCCGCCGAGAGTTTGCAGAAGATGGGCTACCGGAAGGTGCTGTCGATGGCGGGCGGCATCCGAGCCTGGCGCGAAGCAGGCTATCCGCTCGACGGTGGAACCAAGTAGGCCCGGGACGCACGATCGCCGCACCACGACCATGCCCCGGCGCTTTCCCGACGATCCGCAGCCCTGGACGTTGCTCCGGCGTGAGTATCTGTTCCGCCGGCCACCGTGGCTCGTGCTGCGGCAGGATCACCTGAAGCTACCGAACGGCAGCGAGATCCCCGCATACTGGATCAGCGAATACCCGCCGTGGGTCAATGTGGTGGCGGTGACCTCGGCGAGGGAGATCGTGCTCGTGCGACAGTTTCGGCCCGGCCTCGCCGACGTCCATTTCGAACTCCCGGCCGGCGTTGTCGAAGATGCCGACGGAGATCTTGAGGCGTCTGCACGCCGTGAGCTCGCCGAGGAGACCGGCTATGCCGGCGGAAACTGGACGCTGCTCACCACCCTGTCGGCCAACCCGGCGCTGCAGACCAACCTGACCTACACATTCCTGGCCGAGGGGGTGACACCGTCGGCCCACGCGGCGCCCGAGGCCACCGAGGATCTGCGCGTCCATGTCGTGCCACTCGGCCATATCCAGCGGATGATCGAGGACGGCGAGTTCGTGCAAGCGCTGCACGCCGCGCCGCTGCTGCTTTATCTGCTGAAGCTAGCGCACGGCCTGACGCCATAGCCAAACCACCGTGGGCGGCCTTGCGCGGCGCCACTACTGCCCGGGCGAGAGAGCGTCAGGGCCCGCGTCGGGACGCGGCGCGGGAAAGGCCGCGTCGAGCGGCAGCGGCATGCTGCGATACCGCCGGATGCGCTCACCTAGATCCGCCCGCTGTGCCTCGACCTGCGCCGCCAGCGCCGCCGCATCCGCCAGAAGTCCCGCCTTCACGGCGTTGAAGTTGCGCAGGTAAACCGGATCGATGCGAGCAAGCTCGGTCATCGCCAGCAGGATCGCGGGGTCCTTGAAATACCCAAGCAACCTATCCGTCGTCGCGCCCAGCGCAGCCTGCACCTTGATCTTGCTGATGCGGTCGAGGGTGGTGTGCAGGATCTCGATGAAGCGGTCGTAGATCGCCGGCTCGGCGAACAGACGCTTGTCGAGTTCGGATTCGACGCAATAGAGGATGCCGTTCGGATCGGGCAGCGAGCCCTGGTTGTCGAAGTGGCACAAGGTGAACAGATCGTCGTTGTCCCACGCGGAGACACCCTGGAATGATGCAGGCTTGCCCGCCGGATCGAGCGTGCTGGTCGCGTAGAAATACACCTCGTCGACGTAGTCGCCGCTGCCCAGCACGTGCATGACGGCAATCCACTGCAGGTACTGGTCCAGGTTGAAACGCGCGCGGACGGCATCCTCGAAGGCTTTGCCCGACAGCCTTGCGGTGTCGGTGAGCAGTGACCGGTAGGTCGCGATCGCAGCGGCATCCGTGGTGAGGGCGAACTTGACCTCGGGGGCAGTCATTCCGGCTCCCAGGGTGGTGCGGCGCACGACGCCGGTCACGTCAGAGTTCTGCTGCACGATCGCGGCATCCACGTTCTCGGTCATGTAGTAGACGCCCTGGGTCTGGCCGTCGATGACCAGCTCGACCAACTCGTACTTGACGGGAAACAGCCCCTCGGCCGCCAGCAATTGCGTGGCGGTGAAGTTGCGCAAGTAGAACCGATCCAGACACATCGAGATGAAGTGGAACTTGCGAATGGCCGAGCCCGGCATCAGGTAGCGCGGCCGCTTGTCGTCGAGTGTGACGGTGAAATTTCGGCGCGCACAACGGAACGAACCGCTGCCGCGAAAGTGCGCCACCGCCGACGTCGGCAAATGCTCGCGCGAGACGCGGACGTCCAGTGACCAGTCGGTGCGCTCGCCGGCAAGACTCGCCAGGTCACGCACCGCGCGCTGCTCTGGCGTCAGGATGAAGTCGATCCGCCGTGTGAAATTGCGCGTGCCCGCAGCCACCGCGGCGTAGCTGCACTGGCCCGCCAGGTTCTCGTACAGCGCCGCCGGCAGAAGCAGGGGCACGGGCGCCGCCACGCCGGTCAGCCGCAGGTTGCCCTCCAGGGCCGCGCCGCTGCCGCAGGTTCCCAGTGCCACGTGGGCGCGTGCCTTGTAGTCCTCGATCCGTTCCGACAGCGCGGTGGCCCCGTCGCCTGGCGTCGCGGGCGCCAGATTGAAGCGCAGCCCGACCGGCACCGGACCAGCGGGCCCGTCGGCCACCGCGGGCGCGAGCCACAGGACCAGGGTGGACGCGCCTGCCGCTGCCGCGGCCGGCGTGATCTCCACATTGCGCGGCGCGATCACCACCACCGCCCGAACCGCGTCGGTGCCGATGCCGCCCACCTGCTCGACCACCGGCGCCACCCGCGAAAGCGCGACATCGAGCCCGCCACGCTTGTCGGACGGCGACAGTGTGGCTGCCAGGCGCGCATGGAGCACCGCCCGATCGTCGGTGAAGGTAGCCAGCTGGGCGGCCTCGGCGCCCCAGCGCCAGATGCCGACACGCTCACCCACCGGTCGACGCGTGATGACCGCACGGGCAGCTTCGCGCGCGACGCGGTTTTCCTCGACGGTCGCGCCGGGATCGACCAGTAACAATGTGTACGCCATCTTGAGCGTCCGCGCCTCGACCGCGAACGGTAGCGCGTTACCTTGCCCATCCTCGGCCTTCACGCAGCCGCGCAGATCGCGACCGTCCGCCGGTACCCCATCGCGAAACGAGAACCGCAACGTGGTCTCCCAGCCCGCGGCCAGGTGCTCGGCTTGCCGGGTGACCACCGCCCCGGTTACATCCTGGCAATTCCCCGCGGGCGGCGGCGGCGCCGCCGCGGGTGGCGTGAGCACTGGCCGTACGTCCGGCGGACTGGCGTCGCGCGGCGGCGGAAACACCTCGACGATGTCCTGACGGAGATCGGGAACCACGACGACGTCGGCCGCGCCATCGATCACCACCGTGGCTGCTGCGTCCAGGGGCGGCGCAGCCGCATCCATCTCGACGGAGCTCGTCGCCGCGTCCAGCGCCGCTTGCTTTCCGCTGGTTGCCCCACCACACGCCCCTGCTGCCTGGGTGACCAGCATCCAGAGCAGGATGGTGCCACCACATCTGCCCCCAACGACGGGGTACGTAGCCATGCCCACGCACTATAGCGGACCGGTAGCTAGCGGTCCCGCAGGAAGCCAGATCCGCCGCTCGACCCAGTCCTCGGCCGCCTCTATTCTCCCGGGCGTCGTGACTCAAGCCCGGTGCGGCTCGTGGACATCGCCGCTGTCGGCCGCCCTGGTCGCGTCCTCCGTACGGCGACTCACGTTCCCGTCCCTGGCCGACGACGGCTACGCCTATTTCCTGGAAGGCCGGCCCGACGATGGCGGGCGCAACGTCGTGTGCCGCCGGCGCGCCGACGATCCCGGCGCGGCGATTGAGGACGTCACGCCGCCCCCGTTCAACGTCCGCTCACGGGTGCACGAGTACGGCGGCCTGCCGTATCTGGTTCACCGGGGCGAGGTCAGCTTCGTGAACCTCGCCGACCAGCGCCTGTACCGCGTCCTGCCCGGCCAGGCACCTCGGGCCCTCTCGCCTCCGCCCGCAGGACCGGATGCGGCCACCTGGCGCTTCGCGGATCTTTCGATCGACGCGCGCCGCGGGCGCCTGCTGGCCGTGGGCGAGCGGCACGCGCGTGACGGAAGCGAACCGAAGAACTGTGTGGTCGCAGTGGATCTGGGCGATGGCCGGGTCGACGTGCTGGTGCAGGGCGCCGACTTCTATGCCAGTCCCACCCTCAGCCCGGATGCCACCACGCTGGCCTGGCTATCGTGGAGCCACCCCCACATGCCGTGGGACGCCGCCGCCCTGTTCGTCGCCGATCTCGACGCCGACGGCCGGCCCGGCGGCGAGCGCCACGTCGCCGGCGACCAGCGCGCGTCGGTGTGCCAGCCGGCCTTCCACGCCGACGGCACACTGTATTTCGTCTTCGAGCCCGAGGGCTTCTGGAACCTTCACCGCTGGAGTGACGGCCGCGTCGAGCCGATTCTCTCGTCGGTGATACCGATGGAATTCGCCGCGCCCCTTTGGGGACTGGGCACGTCGACGTGGGGCTTTTCCGGCACGGACGAGATCGTTTTCGCCGGCACGCGCGACGGAACCTGGCAGATCGGCCGCATCGATCTGGATGGCCCCACGTTGGCGATGCTGCCCGCGCCACTTTGTGCCGTCGGGCATCTGTCGGCGCGCCACGGGCGCGCGATCCTGACCGAAGGACGGCCCGATCGCTCCACGGCGGTCAGCCTGATGGATCCGGCGAGTGGCGCCACCGAAATTGTCCGCGCCACCAGTCCGCCGCTGCTCGACCCCAGCTACGTGTCGCGCCCGGAAGCCATATCGTTCCCCACCACGGCGGGAGACACCGCGCACGCGTTCTTCTACCCGCCCCGCCATCCCGACTTCGCGCCCGCACCAGGCGAGCGGCCGCCCCTCATCGTCATGGCCCACGGCGGGCCGACCGGCGCCACGGTCGCCTCGCTGAATCTGGCGGTGCAGTTCTGGACCACGCGCGGTTTCGCGGTCGCGGACGTCAACTACCGCGGCAGCTCGGGCTACGGCCGCGCGTACCGCGATCGCCTGTACGGTCAGTGGGGCGTGTTCGACGTGGACGACTGCGTGGCGGTCACCAAGTTCCTGGTGGCCGGCGGACGCGTCGACGGGCGCCGGCTCGCCATCCGCGGCGGCAGCGCCGGCGGCTACACGACGCTGGCGGCGCTGGCTTTCCGCGACACTTTCGCTGCCGGCGCCAGCTACTACGGTGTCAGCGACATCGAAGCCCTTCGCCGCGACACCCACAAGTTCGAGTCGCACTACGACCAGAAACTGATCGGCCCTTACCCCGCGCGTCGCGATCTTTACCTGGCGCGCTCACCGATTCATTTTGCCGATCGCTTGCGCTGCCCGGTCATTTTCTTCCAGGGCCTGGAGGACAAGGTCGTGCCCCCGAGCCAGGCCGAGGCCATGGTCGTTGCCCTGCGCCGCAACGGCATCGTCGCCGAGTACCTGGCCTTCGCGGGCGAAGAGCACGGCTTCCGCAAGGCCGACACGGTCGCGCGATGTCTGACCGCCGAGCTGGCTTTCTATTGTCGGGTTTTCGGCTGACGCCCTTGGTCGCGTCTTCGACTGCGCCATGTAACAGCCGTGAAACTTACACTTGGCTACCCGGACAGCCTGTGATTAGAGTGGCGCCGGTCTGGACGGACGGCACAGATACAGCCCCAAGGAGTGACGCGATGACTTTTACCAAGAAGACCTTCTGGCTCTTTACCGCTCTGCTCGCCACGAGCCTGGGCTGCGCAAAAGCTCTGACCACCGATGAGGCGTGTACAACGAGTGCCAAGGTTGGCTGCGACAACCTGGTCCGGTGCCGCGGCCCGTTCGGCCTGCAGCGCGAACACGGCACCATGGAACAGTGTCTGGCCGTCGCCAAGAAGGCCTGCGTCGAGAGTGTCAGTCGACCCAAGACCGGCACCACCGCCGAGCGCGAGGAAAATTGTGCCAACGCCCGCAAGGCGCTCACGTGCCAGCAGTTCCTGGACGCCGCCCCCCTCGCCGCCTGTGAGGCCCCGGTGGGGCCGCTCAAGCTCGCCGAGGTGTGCATCACCGGCAACCAGTGCGGCGGCCCGACCACCCAGTGCCAGATCGCGCCTGGCGCGCTCTGCGGTCGCTGTGTCAACCGGGTCATTGCCGGCGGCGATTGCAGCATGGGCAAGGCCTGCCTGACTGGCTACAACTGCGTGACGACCACCGACCCGGTGAGCTTGCTCCAGACCTCGGTGTGCGTGAAGCGCGCGGCCAAGGACGCCAATTGCAACCCCGGGACCCCCTGCGACAGCGGGCTGCTCTGCGTCGGCCGTATGGCCGCGAACGCGGCGGCGGGAACACCGGCGGTGGACGGCAAGTGCACGCCTGAGGTGCGCACGAAGGGCGCGCCCTGCGACGCGCGCAACCGCGGCGCGCCGAACTGCGACGCCGGTATTGGCCTTTACTGTTCGAACGCGGCCGCGCCGGCCAGCGACATGACCATGCTGATGGGCACCTGCCTCGAGCGGAAGCTCGCGAAGGAAGGTGAGGCCTGCGGCACCGTGCTGACCGAGTCGATCGAGTGCGAGGCGGGCAGCAAGCTCGTCTGCACGCGCCCCTACGCGCTGAACCCGATGAACCCGACGATGCGCACGCCCGAGGGCGTCTGCAAGTCGCGCTCGGCGGTCGGCGCGGCGTGCGGCGCGGCGTCGCCGGCCTGCATCCCGAACCACACCTGCGAGGGCGTTAACGAAGATCTCATGATGGCCGGCAAGTGCCAGCCGCGCGACTTCCCCCTATGTGCCTCGCGCATGGTCCCGAGCGGCGCGGGCGGGGCCGGCGGCGGCGCGGGCGGCGCGGGCGGCGCAGGCGGCGCGCGGCCGTAACACCTGCCCAGACTGCATGAATTCGTGGGCGCCATGCCGGCCGGGCATGGCGCCTTTTTCTTGTCGGCTGATGGCTGAGCGTTCGCTACCCGCGCGTCGCCGCGCGCAGCTTCGAGTGCTTGCGGCCGTAGAACGCGTAGATCGCGAGACCGATGGCCAGCCATCCGAACAGCCGCAAGATGGTGTGTAATGTCGCCGAGCCCATCAAGACGCAGCAGCACGCCACGCCCAGCAGCGGCACCAGGTAGGGCCCGCCCGGCACGCGGAAAGCGCGTGGAATCTCGGGGCGCTTGAGGCGCAGGATCATCACGCCCAGGCACACCAGCACGAACGCGAACAGCGTCCCGATACTGGTCAACTCGGCCAGTATGTCGATGGGCAGCACCCCGCCGCACAACGCGCAGACAAGTCCGGTGACAATGGTGGTCACGTAGGGCGTGCCGAACCGTGGGTGAATCTTGGTCGCGATCGGGGGAAACAGCCCGTCGTGCGCCATCGAGAAGAAGATGCGCGGCTGGCCCATCAGCATGACCAGCATCACCGACGTCAGGCCCGCGATGGCACCGATCTCGACGGCGAACTCCATCCAGCCGATGCCGGTGGCCGCGATACCGACCGCGATCGGGTGCGGCACCGACAGCTTGGTGTACGGCACGACGCCGGTCAGGATGAGCGACACCGCGATGTACAGCACCGTGCACACCGCCAGCGAGCCCAGGATGCCGATAGGCAGATCGCGCTGGGGATTCTTGCATTCCTGTGCCGCAGTCGAGACCGCATCGAAACCGATGTATGCGAAGAACACCATGGTCGCGCCCCGGAACAACCCCGAGAGACCGAAGTGGCCGAACTCCCCGGTGTTCTCGGGGATGAACGGGTGCCAGTTCTCGGTGCGGACGAACGGCGCCGCCGCAACGATGAACGCCAGCACGACAGCTACCTTGACGAACACGATGACGGTGTTGAAGCGAGCCGATTCCTTGATGCCGATGACCAGGATGACGGTCACCGCCAGGATGATGAACACCGCGGGCAGGTTGACGACGGCGCCGGTGGCCTGAAAGTGTTTTTCGGCCTCGTTCCACAGGATCGGGGCCGAGGTCCACGTCTTCGGCAGATCCACGCCGGTCAGGTGCTTGACGAACGCACCGACGTAGCCCGCCCAGCCGACACTGACCGCGGCGGCGGCGACCAGATATTCGAGGATCAAGTCCCAGCCGATGATCCACGCCACCAGCTCGCCCATGGTGGCGTACGAATAGGTGTACGCGCTGCCCGCGATCGGGATCATGGACGCCATCTCGGCGTAACACAGACCTGCGAATGCGGACGCCACGCCGGAGATCACGAACGACAGCGCCACCGCCGGGCCTGCGTTGGCCGCCGCCGCGCGCCCGGTCAGCACGAAGATGCCGGTGCCGATGATGGCGCCGATGCCCAGCATGACCAGATCAAGCGCGGTCAGCGAGCGCTTCAAGCCATGGCCGTGCTCGGAGTCGGCGCGCAACTGGTCGACCGATTTGGTCGCGAACAGTGGATGACTCATGACTCTTCTCTACCTCGCCCAGCACGCCTCAGTCGATCAGAAGACCCATGCGTTTGTCGGCGAAGAAGCGGCCATCGACCAGGTAGGCGCGCTCGGACACGCCTTCGTGGCGAAAGCCCAGCGACTCGTACAAGCGAATCGCGCGCAGGTTGTCGGCACGGACCTTGAGATCGATCTTGCGTACGCCACGCTCGCGCGCGAGAGCGATGCTGGCCTCACACAGGCGCCGGCCGGCGCCCAGCCCCCAGTAGGCCTTCGCGACCGAGATGCTCAGATCCGCCACATGGCGGATGCGTGGGCGCGCCGACCAGCGCAGCGACACGCTGCCGGCGATCTCAGCATCGATGACACCCTTGAGCACGAAGCCCAGATCGCGCTCATCCAGCGCTCGGATCACAGCGGCCTCCTCGTCCACCGATAGATCGAACTCGTCGCGCCCGAACGGCAGGAAGGTGGACTCGCCACCGGCGCGGTTGGCGTAGGCGACCAACGCCGGGGCATCCGCCGCCTGCGTAAGCACGATCTCAATCGCGCGTCCGTCGTTCAGGGTCAGCCGCAGCGGCGTCAAGGAAGGGACAACTTAGTACAGGTCCCGGGCGTTTCCCCAGGCAACCGTTGGTCGCATGTGCCGAAGAGGGGGCGCCATGGAAACGAGCTCGATATCCTCACCAAACCTCCGATGTCCCCCGATGTATGCAACGCGCGATCGGCAAGAAAAACAAGTTACTGCAGGCCTTTGCACCGGAGACGGAAATCTTTCTATTAGTTCATTAATGTATGAGACATTACATTCGATAATAGTCGAAAGAATTAGCATGGAAGCCGTCTTGCGTTTTCTTGTGCTGCTCCCGGTCCTAAGCGCAGTCGCCTGCAGCGGGATGGTGGACGGACCTGCGACGACAAAGCCCCGGGCGGACGCGCCGGGCCCCCGCTGCAAGCCGGTGACGGAGCCACATTGGATTGAGGAGGGCGACGAGCTGGTGGTGAAGCTTGTGTGCCAGACGGGCGCGGTGGTTCCGGGGCGCGGCTTCGCCATTGGCGGTCTGCCGGGAGGTGCCGCGTACGACGCCACCACAGGCGAGCTGCGCTGGACGCCGGGTCTCGACCAGGCCGGCGTCTACGAGCTGCAGGTCACCGTCAACAACGGCGAGACCGCAACCCTGAAGATCGGCGTCGCCGACAAGTTCTACGACGCTGACAACGTGCCCATCGTCGACCAGACCACGTACACCGAGGAGATGGGCCTGCCGGTCTTTCATCTCAACGTGGATCCGCAGGTCAACGAGGCTGACTACGTGCCCGCCAGCATCGTGTACCGCGGCCACGTCTACAACAACGGCGGCGCCAAGTACCGCGGCCACTCGTCGCTGGCGTATCCCAAGAAGAACTTCACCGTGAAATTCTCCAAGGACGACCGGTTCAGCGAGCCACTACTGGGTGGCGGCCTCATGAACCGGCGGCGGATCGCGCTGACCACGACGTTCGACGACAACTCGCATATCCGACACCGGCTGTCCTACGAGGTCTGGAACCGGCTCGGGCGTCTGCGCGTCCAGAACTACAGCGGCGTGGTCTACCTGAACGGCGTGTACCACGGCATCTACGCCATCACGGATCACATCGATGGCGACTTCATGGTCGATCGGGGCCAGCCCGCCGGCGGCAACCTGTTCAAGGCGATGGAGCACGACGCCAGCTTCTGGCCCAAGGACGACCACACCGAGGGCTTCGTCAAGAAGGAGGGCATGCCGCTTTCGGGCGAGCCCGGCGCCTTCGACGATCTGGTGGCGCTGGCCGATTTCGTCGCCAACGCGCCCGAAGACAAGTTCAGGGCCGAGCTAGGCGATAGAGTCGATCTGGGCGACTACCGGGCGTGGCTGTTCCTGACGAGCACCATCCAAGCCTCGGACAGCTACGGCAAGAACGCGTTCCACTACCACAACCCCGACGACGGAATCTGGCGGGTGGTGCCGTGGGACTTCAATGCGTCCTTCGGCCAGTACTGGAACACCATGCGCGAGGCCCCGACCGCCGACCCGATGGAGATACCGAGCGCCTTCAACCGCTTCTACCAGAGGCTGCTCAAAGACGAGGTCATCGGGCCACAGACGGTTGCCAGCTTCTCGGCGGCCCTGGCCAAGCAGATACCGGTGGACACCGTGCTGGGGCTGCTTGACGAGCTGGCGGCCCAGGTGGCCCCGGCGGTGCGGCGCGATGAGATCAAGTGGCGCTCGACGTACATCACGTTCGACCGCTGGGCGGCACGCGATGACTTCACCGACTTCCAGGGCGAGCTTGGCTACCTGCGGTCGTGGATCAAGCAGCGCTGGGAACTGGTGGTCGACAAGCTGAAGAACCCGGTCGCGCCGCTATCTCCGGTGATCGCGGCGATGCCAGAGCCGCCGCCGCCCCCCGACAAGTAGCCGCCTTGCGCTTCGCTGCGCTACCGATCCCGGCGCCACGGGTCCGGCGCGCCGTCGGCGCCGGCCACGTCGGCGGTGGTCACGGCCCGCGAACCGAACTTGTCGGTGATGCGATCGAGGGCGGTGTTCAACTCTTCAGAACGCGACGGCGGCGGCGCGAACAGAGCCAGTTGGCAGGCGGCGGGGGCGAGATCCTGCGCTGATACGCCGGTCAGGCGTACCGCCTGGTCGAGTGGCACGCGGTCGAGCAGAGCGAGCGCGGTGCGATACAGCATCTGTCCATCGTCGGTGGCCGCGGGCAGAGTCGCCCGCCGGGTCAGGAGCGTGAAGTCGGCGAGCTTGACCTTGAGCTGCACCACCCGGGTCTTGCCGCCCGCCAGGCGCAGGCGGCGGCCAACACGCAAGGCCTGGCTGTGGATGTGCGGGCGCAACGCCTCGACGCCGCGCAGATCTTCGCCGAAGGTGTCCTCCGAGCCGATGCTTTTCGCGCCACGATCAGGGATCACGGGACGCGGGTCGATGCCGCGCGCCAGTTCCCACAGAGCGCGGCCGCCCGGCACACGGTCACCCAGCCACGCCGGATCCTGGCGCGCCAGATCCGCGATGGTGTGCAGGCCCAGGCGCTTGAGCTGTTCCTCGGTCTTGCGGCCCACGCCCCACAGCCGCGACGCGGGCAGCGGCGCAAGGAAGGATTCGATGTCGCCTGGCGCGACCTCTTTCTGGCCGTCCGGCTTGGCAAGGTCGGACGCCATCTTGGCCACGAACTTGACCGTCGCGATCCCGGCCGACGCGGGCAGCTTCACCTCGCGCGCGATGCGGGCTCGCAAGGTGGTGGCGATGTGCGCGGGCGCTCCGAACAGGCCGATCGATGCGGTCACGTCGAGAAACGCCTCGTCAAGCGACAGCGGCTCGACGAGCGGCGTGACCCCGGCCAGGATGGCGAAAACTGCCTCGCTGGCCTCGGCGTAGGCGTCGAAGCGCGGCGGTACCACCACGGCGTCGGGGGCAAGCCGCAGCGCCTGCACCATCGGCATCGCGCTCCTGACGCCCGCGGGACGGACCTCGTACGAAGCCGCGAGCACGACGCCGCGTCGAGGATCTCCACCAACGATGACCGGGCGACCACGCAACGCTGGATCGTCGCGCTGTTCGACCGAGGCGTAAAAAGCGTCCATGTCGACGTGAATGATGGCGCGGTCGCGCGACATGGGTCACACGAGTATGGCGGGTTTCGGCGCCGCCAGGCCTGGTTCACGGTATGAATCAGCCATGAAGCATTTGGACCTTATCGCGTTGGCCGCGTCGATCGTATCGGCGGCCGCAGCGGGCTCGGTGGCAGCGGCGCCGGCAGCCAAAGACAAGAGCGCCGCCAAAATGGAGCCGGCCAACACACTCAACCGGGCCGAGAAGGCGGCGGGGTGGCAGCTACTGTTCGACGGCAAATCGGCCGCCGGCTGGCGCGGCTTCAAGAGCGACAAGTTCCCGGACAAGGGCTGGGTGGCCGAGGCCGGCGAGTTCAAGTGCGTCGCGGGGGCGAAGGGCGGCGACATCGTCACCGTCGAGCAGTACGACAACTACGAGCTAAGCCTCGACTGGATGGTGGTGCCGGGCGGCAACAGCGGCGTCAAGTACCTGGTCGATGAAAACCTGGTCAAGGGCGGACATGCGGGCCTCGGCTTCGAGATGCAGGTGCTCGACGACGAGCGCCACCCGGACGCCCCCAAGGGCAAGGACGGCAACCGCAAGTCAGGCGCGCTCTACGATCTCATCGGGCCATCGAGGAACGTGGTCAAGCCGGCCGGCCAGTGGAACCAGGCGCGACTCATCGTCGACGGCAATCACATCGAGCACTGGCTCAATGGCAGCAAGGTGGTCGAGTACGAGCGGGCAAGCCCGGCGCTCAAGGCCTTGATCGCGGACAGCAAGTACAAGGCCATTCCGGGTTTCGGCGACGCGGCCAAGGGCTACATCCTCTTGCAGGAGCACGGCGACGAGGCGCGCTTCCGCAACATCAAGTTGCGCAGACTGCCGGCGAGGAAGGCGCCCTGACGGGCTATCCGGCAATCTTCAGCTTGAGGTTCTTGAACTCGATCGCGTGGCGCTCGGCCTCGAGGCCGATGTAGCCGCGAGCCACCTTCAGATCGGGCCATTCACACACCGTCGCGCCGTTCATCCAAAGCAAGAGCGCGTTGCCCCTGGCGGTTAGTTCGGTGGTGTTCCACTCGCCGGCGGGCTTCACGCGGTTCTCTTTTGCGACGAGTTTCTGGCGGGCGATGTTGCCGGTGGAATCGGGGCTGTCGCCGAACCAGAAGCCGCCTGCCTGGTTGCCGATCTGCGCCTGGTGCCAGATCTTCCCGTCGGCCGAGTTACGGGCGAAGATGCCGCTGTTCCAACCTTTGCGCCCCGGATCGGTGTAGCGCCACTCGACGTGGAAGGTGAAGTCACCTAGCTCCCTGTCGTACCGAAAAAATTCGTGACTGCCTGGCTTGTCGTCCGGAACCGACTCGGGCAAGTGGGCCGCGCAGGTAAGCAGGCGCGCCTTGGCGTCGACCTTCCAGACTTCGACGTCGGACCACAGCTTGCCTCCGGGCAGGATGGGCAGCCGGGTCCAGCCGCGCAGGCCCTTGCCCGGCAGGATGTCGATGAAGCCGCGGGGCGAGGCCAGAAGCGCAGACTTGCTTTCCGCCACGCTGCCGGCGGCAGGTGCGGCCGTGGCCTGGCCGCGCGCGCGGCGGCTAACCGTCGCGGCCACCAGCCACGCGGGTGACACGAGCAAGGTGCGGCGCTTCATCGGTGATCTCCTTGGTCCGCGGTGTCGTCGAACACCAGCCAGTCGGGGCCCTCGCCGGCAACGTACCCGGAACCTAGTTTCTTGGCCAGCACGCGGGCGTATCCGGCAGCTCGCGCGGCGGCGCGGGCGTCGGCGCCGCTGCCCATGAAGACCGGTGTGCAGGCCAGGCGCGGATCGTCGGCCGGCACCACGCCGACCAGTAGTTCGCGGCGTTCCTCGATCGGGCGAGCACGCACATCCCGGCCGTCGAGCCACAGCAGATCATGCGCGATGAAGCGCGGTGGCCGCTCGTCCGCGATCTCGCCATCGAGCACCGCCTCGGTCGCGATCACCCCGGCGAGGGCCGCCGCGATCTCGGGAAACAGGGCGGCCAGATCGCGGCCTTGCTCACTCTGCAAGGCCGGGCGCTTGTGCGACACCGCGGCCACCGCTCGCGGGCCACGAGTCAAGCCCTCGACGAGGTGGGTGCCGCTCGACAGAACTGCGGTGGTCGGAACCACGGTCGGCAGGGCTGGCGGCCAGATCTTGACCAGCAAGGCGACCGGATCGCCACCGGCCGCGCGCTTGACGGCCGCGGGTGTGGGACCGCGGGTCAGGCGCTTGCCGCTGACCACCGATTCGGGTCGTTCGGCCACGACGTCGTAGGTCTCGGACGCGAATTCGTCCTTGGCCTTGAACAGGAGCCATTCGCTCTTGGCCTTGCCGCCCGGCTTCGCACCGGGCTTGCGCGTGCGGATCAGGTGCCAGCGACCCTTGAGCTTATCGCCCAGCAGCACCAGATCCAGGTGGCCCTTGTTGCGCATGAAGGTGCTCTGGCCCGGGGGAAAAGTCTCGAACACGCCCTGGTCCCAGACGACGGCGTCGCCAGCGCCATACTGACCGTCGGGGATGCGACCCTCGAAGTCGCCGTACGCCATCGGGTGATCCTCGGTCTGCACCGCAAACCGGCGCTCGCGCGGATCGTAGCTGGGACCGCGCGGTACCGCCCAGCTGGCCAGCGCACCATCGATCTCGAGGCGCAGATCGTAATGCAAGCGGCGGGCATCGTGCTTGTGCACCATGAAGCGAGGTGGGCCGACGCGCGGGTTACCCGCCGGGCCGGGTGGCGGCTCGGGCGTTATCAGGAAGTCCCGCTTGCCCTCGTACCTGGCAAGGTCGGGCGGCGGGACCGCGAGCGGCGGGACGGCGGCTTTCTTCTTGCTCACGGCAGACCGGGTCAGTCCCTTTACTGCTTCGGACACTGCTTGGTCGCCGACCTCTCCATGAACGTGTACGGCTTGTCGCTCTTCGGCAGCAGAGCGAAGGCCACCGGAAAGGAGGGGGAAGCATCCGCGTTGCAGTCCGTCGATGATGTCGTGGTGGTGACCTCGACGACGATGGAGGTCGCTAGCTCGCGCGCACTCGTTACCTCGATCGAGTAGCCGCAATTAGCTACGAAGGGAAGGAGGCCGGTGCGCCGCAAGGGAGCGAAGTGAGCACAAGGCATCGATTCAGCACCAGCGGGACCGCGAGCGACAGCGCGGGGATCTACCACCTGGCGCGCTGACGGTCAGCCGGAGGCCTTGTGTTCCTTTGGGAAGGCGCCGGGCCACGGCTCGTCGGGTTCGCGCCACGAGGAAAGTGACCAGCACAAGGAGCGAAACGAGAGCGCCGTCGGGCCGGCCACCTGTCGTGCACGAGCAACCCTGCTGGCCAGCGCGGGCGGAATCCCGTGGTGTTGGTGGCGCGATCCCCTCTGCGTCGGCCGCGACTCCGCCGGCGCTACGTGGGTCGCTGCCGGCGTCCGGTGCAACGCCAGAGACGTCCGGTCCATCCCGGCCAGGGTCCGGCGCGACACCGTCGCTGCTGGCCGGAACGTCGCCAGCATCCCGCGCGGCGCCGTCGCTGTTTGCTGAAACATCCGCGACGTCAGGTGCGGCAGCATCGGCGCTTGCCGCAACGTCGCCGGCATCCCGCGCATCCGTGCCTCCGTCTACCTCAGGTCCGACCATGAAGCGGACGGTGTAGGGCTCCGAGCTGCCATGACGAATAGCACCCGGGTATGTGATCTCGTGCAGCAGCCCCGGGACGAGAGGGCCGGTGTAGCGGAAGAGTCGCGCCGGCGCCGAGAAGTCCGGCCGTTCGTCACCGCACATGATTCCCACTTCCTCGAAATACTGGCCACCGTAGGTTTCCCCGCCAACTCGCAACTTGAGAACGAATCCCACGCCGCCCTGCGGGTAAAACGTCACGCAAGAAGCGCCGGCATCGTTGGACGGCAAGGCGCAGCCCTCGCAGATCGCGGTGAACGTGGGGCGGCTGTTCGATGACCACACATGACCAGGCGGCGGGGTGCTGCAATCCGTGAATTTGATGCTGCCGGCGCATCTTTGGGTTGACGCCTCGGCTCGCTCCTCGGCTGCCAGAACCAGGAAGACGGAGGCCGCCACAAGCAGCGACGCCCACGCCGTCGAGTTCGGGGGGGTGGTGCATTCAAGGCCCCTTTTCGGCCCGGCGCCCGTCGCGTCGGGATTGTCCGATAACACATCTGTCAACCTGGCGGTCATCGGCGTCAGATTATGCCCGAATACGCCGCCGCCGCGGGCATCGCGAGCTGTGCGGCCGCGCGCTTTGAACGCAGCGGGCCTGCAGCGCGGCTAGCATGCCCGGGCCAGCGGCCCACGCTGCCCGGGCCCCTCAGTCGACTACGGAAGACCGCCGCCTGACTTTCCTGCACAAGGGCCGGCCTGAGCGCCCGACGGTGAACGAGCGCGAAGCGTTGAAGCGGATCGCGGGGTAGCGGTCAGCTCAGCAGCCCCACGCCTCCTTCGCCAGCGGAGCCGCGTTCAGCTCGGCGCGGCGGCGGCGCCAGGTGGGCAGATGGCGATCCATGAGGCCCAGGAACCGCTGGTCGTGGTTGCGGGTCAGGAGGTGGACGAGCTCGTGCACGACAACGTACTCGAGGCAGGCCGGCGGCTTTTTGATGAGTTCGAGGTTGAGCCAGATGCGCCGGGCCTTGGCGTTGCACGAGCCCCATTTGGTCTTCATCTTCTTGATGCCCCACTCGCGCACCACAACCCCGAGTCTGTCCTGCCACTTCGCAAGAAGCCGGGGTACGCGCTCGCGCAGGCGGTCGCGGTACCAGCGTTGCAGCAGGCGGTCGCGTTCGTCGACCGTCGACGCCGGGCGAACGTGAAGCACCAGGCTGTGGTGACCGCGCAGTTCAACCCAACCGACGCGAGCAGTCTGGACGACCAACATCCGGTACCGCCGACCCTGATAAGAGTGGCTCTCGCCGCTCACCAGCTCGCGACGTGACTCGCGCGCCTGGTGCTCGAACGAGGCCCGCTGGCGCTTGATCCAGCGCAGCTTGCCGATGATCGCCACGCGCACGGCTGCGTCCGAGACGGCCATGGGGGCAGCGACCCGCATGGCTTTTGCCCGGCTTGATCGGTGACTTGGTCGGTAGCTTGATCGGTAGCTTGCCGTGACTCTGGCTGCGACTCTGGCTCCGACTCTGGCTGTGGGTTTCTGACTGGGGGGGTAACTGTGGGGACTGGAAGGGCGACTGGGTCGACTTGCCCTGTGACTTGTCCTGCGACTTGCCCTGTTCGGATGGCGGTCATGGCGTTCCCTTCGCCACCAGCAGGGCCTTTCCCGACGCGGTGAGGCGATATTTCTGCAAGCGGCTGTGCGGCTTGGCGGGGACGGTCATCTCGACGAGGTCAGCAGCCAGTGCGGGAGCGAGGTAGGCGCTCTGCAGATGCATTCGGTCCCTGAGCCCGAGGGCTTCGCGTAGTTCTCGCCCCGAAAGTATGCCGCTGGTGCCCAGGGCGACCAGGAGCCCTTCGACTTGCGGGGTGACTTGCGGGGTGACTTGCGGGGTGACTTGCCCTGCAAGTGGGTCGGTGATTTCCCGGACGTGCTCTGGCGCGAAGGGAAACTCCAGCCACAGTCCGGCGCCGTCGTAGTCGAGGCGCGGCCTTGGGAACCCTTCGTCCACGCACGCGGCGACGATCTTCTCGATGCCGCGTCCCCATGCCTCGATGAGGCCGGCCCGGAAGAAGGCGTGCGCGATGTCGGGGTTGCCCGGCTCCGAGGGATGCTGCGCCAGCAGGTTTGCGGCGGTCCAGTCCGGGGGCAACCGCCCCGGGTTCCACATCGCCAGCCTGTCGCCGTACACGCGGATCTGGATGGGCGCGCCGCTGCTGTAGTCCCGGTGAATCAGCGCGTTCAGCAAGGCCTCGCGCAGGGCCGCGTCTGGAATCGGAAAGGTCTCGACGCGCTGGACGCCTTCGTAGGTGATACGCGCGTACAGGTACTTGAGGCGAATGACCTCCAGCGCGGTGTCGAACTGGAAGGTCGGCAGCCGGAGGGAATCCACGGTGGCCTTCACAGTGAGCGAGGAGGTACTCGGAGTCGAGGGAGGATGATGGCCGAACCCGCATCATCAAGTCCGGATAGGCGCACGGTGTCGGTTCTCCGCGATACAGGCCAGCAAGCCCCACGCGCTCTGGAGTGTTCGAGCGGCTTACAACCAAGTCGCCGGGCACCAAGAGATTCTCGACCACCTTGTCGTCGCCCTGGGGTGCCGGCTTCACCCCGGCCGCGTTGAAGCCGTCTTCGGTGACAGCTGCCAGCGATAGAGTCCAGATGCCTGTTGGGGCATTCGGGCAGACCGGACTGTATCCGTTCCGAATCGGCGCCCGCAGGTGCGCTCCCAGCGTGGAACCGGTCCATTCCTCGCCTGAGCGTTTACCAGTGCTCTGTCCAGGCGCGATTCTCAACGCCGCACCGCCCCCACCTTCTTGACCTGTTCTTCCGTGGGAGCGGTGAATAGAAAATGCGACCACCTCAATAAGTCAGAAGGCTTCTGACCTTTTTGACAATGGGGGTAGAGCAGCAGCGCGGGCCCGTGGCCACAGAAATCCAGCAGCCCATCGAGCGTGTGCTCGAGCTCGCGGAGATCGCAGGAGCGGGATCCCAAGATCGCCTCCACGACGGGCGTGTATTGCCGCACGGCCTGCCGATGGAGCTGTTCAATTGGTGCGACAGCGTCGCACCAATCGCGAATCAGTCGCAGATACTCGGGATTAGACATCCGCGTCTCCTATCGCGAAGTCGGCGCCCAACTCCTCCTCAAGCTGTTCAATTGTTGGCAGCTTCGTATCGAGTGGTTCCGGCAGCGCGCGTACGAGTTGGTACTCGGCGACGCCCATCGGCTTCGCCATCCCTGAAAGCGCATACTCGGCGACCAATTTGTTCTTGGTCTTGCACAGCAACAAACCAATCGTCGGCTGGTCATCTGAAGCTTTGAGCTGCGCATCGACGGCGGCCAAATAGAAATTCAACTGACCTGCATGCTCGGGCTTGAACGCCGTGGCCTTCAATTCCACCACAACGTAGCACTTGATCCGCGTGTGATAGAAAAGCAGGTCGATGAAAAATTCGTCACCGTCGACTTCAATGCGGTGCTGACGTCCGATGAACGCGAACCCTGCCCCAAGTTCCAGCAAGAAACGCGTGATGTGACGAACGAGAGCACTCTCGATGTCGCGCTCGTGCGCCTCTTCACCGAGGCCCAGGAAATCGAAACGATAGGGGTCTTTCAGGACCGCAGCAGCGAGCTGGGCCTGCGACTCGGGCAGCCGCTGCTTGAAGTTCGTCAGGGCGGCGCCTTCGCGCTCGTAGAGACTACTCGCGATGCTCGCCGTCAAAGTGTCTCTCGACCACGCCCGCGCGACGGTCTGCACGGCGTACCACTCGCGCTGGCTCGGATCGGGGACGCGCGTCAGGAGGGTGACCAGATGGAACCACGGCAATTGGGCAGCAGGCTGCTGCCCAATCTGGCCGCTGGGGCATAACTCAGCGAAAACTTTCATGTATTTTAGGTTGCGACTGGAAAAACCCTTCGTCTCAGGGAAGCTAGCGCCTAGGTCGCCGGAGAGCCGATCGATCACCTTCGCCCCCCAGCCAAGGCGTCGTTGGCGATCGAGGATCTCTGCGCCAATGCGGTGGTAGAGGCGTATCACCTCGTCGTTCGCGGCCAGAACCGCGCGAGCCCTTGCGGCCCTGATCTGCGCCTTCAGGGCCGTGACCCACGCGGCGTAGTCGTCCGGAGCCGAGGAGTTCGGTCATCGCTCCAGCCCCATTTTCTTAAGATGCCCGTCCACTCGAGCAGCCAGCGCCGCGACGTCATCCACGATCTGCGGCAGCGGCGTTGCGTATCGCTCCGCAAGTTCGCGCACCCGCCCCGTCAGCGTCTGCGACACGCGGTCAAGCTCGCCCTGCACGGCGCCCTCGACCGTGGCCAGCCACTTGTCATCGACGACAAGCGCCTTGATGTCGTCGTCGGTCAGCTTGCCGTACCTGGCGACAACTTTGCCAGTCAGCGCCTCCTGCGCCGCCGTGGCCTTGGCGCCGATCTCCGCTTCCTTCTCGACCAGCGCGAGGAACTCACCCAGCACCTTGCGCTCATCCGCCGCGTCCTTGTCACCCTTCACGTCCTTCAGCCGCGCCGCGGCCAACGCCTTGGTGACCTTGTCCTTGTCGTTCTTGGCCTCGGCGAGCAACCCGTCGTCGCCGCCGTGCTCCTCGACCAGCTCGTCCATGGCCTGCGCGACCGCAGCCGCCCCCGACTCCAGCGTCTCGACCGCAGCCTGGTCAGCAGCGAAGCGCCGGGCAGTAAGCAGCGCCATCGGGATCAGCTCGGCCTTGTACTTCTGCTTTGCGACCATGAAGTCGGGCTTGTCTTTCCCCTTCTTGTCCTTGTCATCGACGATCAGCCGCGGCTTGCCCGCCTCGCGCCAGCCGTCGCTGGCGATCAGGTAGACGTCGTCCTGCATGACCTCGGCCCAGTAGTCCATGAGGTGCTGGTAGACGTCGTAGGCGTCCAGCAGCCTGGCCTTCTCGAACGTGGCGAGTAGCTCCTCGGCCAGCGCGTCGATCAGCGCCTTGGGCTTGTCGCCCTTCTTGATCGCGCTCAGACGCGGCGCGGCCTCGGCACGCCATCGGGCGAAGCTCTTCTTGGTATGCGTGCTCCAGGCGGTGAACTCCGCGTGGCCGAAGATCGTCGCCTTGATATCAGCCGCCGCAACTTTCAGCCGCGCATACCCCGGCCGGTCAGCCTTGCCGAACAGGGCCGCGCGCACGCCTGGGAACACCTTCCAGTACCGATCCAGCGCATCCAAATCACGCTCCGGGATGCCGCCGCGCAGGTGGCCGTCGATGTCCTGGATGTCCTCGGTCTCACTGGTGTCGACGTAGCGCGGAAGGTTCAGGTTGAAGTCGTTCTTGGCGTCGCTTATCTCGGCCAGCGGCACCATGCGCGAGAAGCGCGGCAGCTCGACCAATCGGGTGAAGGCATCGACGATCTTGTGGATGTCCTGCGCGCGCAGCCGGTTCTTGGCGCCGTCCTTGATGAAGCCCTTCGAGGCATCGATCATGAAGATGCCCTTGCGTCCGGCGGCGCCTTCCTTGTCGAGCACCAGGATGCAGGCCGGGATGCCGGTGCCGTAGAACAGGTTGGCCGGCAGCCCGATGATGCCCTTGAGGTAGCCGCGGCGGACGATCTCGCGGCGGATGCTGGCCTCGGCGCCGCCGCGGAACAGCACCCCGTGCGGCAGAATCACCGCACCCTTGCCACACCGTGCATCAGGATCCCGTCGGCCGCTTCATCGGCGTCGCGTTCGGGTTCTCGCCACCGTGAATCGGCGGGCTCGATAGCCACAAGGCCGATCGATAGCCCTGGACGCACGAGATGCGCATTAATCTCGCCTTGCGCTTTACGCAAGTCGGGCTAGTGTAAGCCATGAACGACGGGCGGCCCCTTCACCCCGGCCAGGTGAAAGCGCTGCTGGTCAAGATTCTCACCGAAGGCGGCAACGTGGAGTTTCGGCCCCACGCCCGTCAGGAAATGGAAAACGACGGTATCACCGAGTTGCAGGTGGTCAGTGTTCTCCGGGGCGGAGTCGTCGAGCCGGCCGAGTTTATCAACAACGAGTGGCGGTATCGCGTGCGGGTACCGCCACTCTATGTGGTGGTGACGTTGATGGCCGAGACGCACACGGCGGTTGTGACTGCCTGGAAAAGGACGAAACCATGAGCAACGTGAGAAAGATGCACAAGTGCCCCGACTGCGGGAAGTCGGTCCCGCTGCGGCGGGCGGAAGTGCCGTTCGGGCTGGTGGGAAAGTGGGCCGCCACCGTCGAGGCCCAAGTCTATGACTGTGCATGCGGGCGCGGCGTCATCTACGAAGCGCTTGGCCCGATGTTGCAGGCCATCGCCGCCACGGTGATCAGAAAACCGAGCCGCCTCGCACCCGAGGAACTTCGATTTCTGCGACAGCATCTGGGGCTGTCGGCCAAAGAGTTTGGTCGGTTAGTAGGCGTGACCGCGTCGCAGGTCTCACGGTGGGAGAACGGCGCCCCGGTGGGCGCCGCAGCCGACCGGCTGGTACGGATGATTGAGGTCCAGCACGACAACATCCAGTTCGACGTACAGCAACTGGCCGAGATCGGCGACACAGCCGGTGCTCCCATGCGCCTCCGTGTGGGGCGCAACAAGGACGGATCCTGGAAGGCGGCGGCGTGATGGCGTCGGCCTGAGCGGACCGACGGCCTGGCTGCGAAGACATGGGCTTGCCAGCCGCGGTGCCCGGGTACCACGCAGCGCGACCGCCGCCGCAGCTCGAGCTGCCGTTCGACAGAGACGCCTCCAGCTTCGAGCCGGACCGTCGGCGCCTGAAGAGTTCCTGGGCTGAAGGAATCCCCTTCGGGCCTGCGACACCGCAAGCCGCGGGATGGGTGCATCTGGGATCTGGCTGGGTCCTGGTTTTCCGCCGCGGCGGCGGCTTTTTCAGGCATGCGCTGGGGGTGGTGGCGGCAGCAGAGCGAAGGCCATCGGAAAGGAGGGGGAAGCATCCGGGTTGCAGTCCGTCGATGATGTCGCGGTGGTGACCTCGACGACGATGGAGGTCGCTAGCTCGCGCGCACTCGTTACCTCGATCGAGTAGCAACCGACTCGACAGTCAAAGAGGTCCCTTTCGCGGCCGCGACCGTGTCGTCTTGAGAACAACCAAACACCAGTACGGAAGCCAGAACAACCAGCTAGGGCATCGACTTCGTCATCGTAGTCTCCTTCGCGCCCGGCTGACCGTCACCGCGGATTGACAACACGGCTTCACGGTGCCTTGAGGATGAAGAGGCCGGCTTGCCCCGCCCGCAGCTTTCTTCTTGCTCACGGCAGACCCTCGATCACCACCGGCCCGCGGGGCACGCGAGCAAGGTCGAAGTCCTCGATCAGATCGCCCGGAAGCGCACGGGCTCCTGGCAGCAGCAGTCCGGCCGACGCCGCCAGCACGCCGATCACCACTTCGGGGGCCGCGCCCGCCTGGCGCAGATCGGCGATTGACACCGGACGGCTACGCTTGGCCAGGCGCGCGCCGCCAGGGGCCAGCACCAAGGGCACGTGAGCGTGGCGGGGCGCAGGCTGGCCAAGTGCGCGGTAGAGCGCAATCTGGCGCGGTGTCGAGCGCAGCAGATCGTCCCCGCGCAGGACGTGGCTCACCGCCATCAAAGCGTCGTCGACCACGACGGCCAGCTGGTAGGCAGCCACGCCGTCGGCCCGCCGCAGGACGAAGTCGTCGATGCCCTGCCCGAAAGGCTCGACCACACCGCATATTTCGTCGTCGAAGGTGATGCGCTCGCTGTCTCCACGAAAGCGCACCACCGGCAGCCGGCCCGCCGCTCGGGCCGCGGCCGTGACATCAGCGGGGTCGCGATCGCGACAGGTGCCAGGGTAGCGTGGGCCGTCCTCGTCCGCGTCGTGAGGCGCGGCGACGGCCCCCGCGACATCGGTGCGCGAGCAGCCGCACAAGAACGCGCGACCGCCCGCCAGCAAGCGGTCAAGGGCGGTGTCGTAGTGCGCGCGACGCTGGCTCTGGCGATAGGGGCCCTCGTCCCAGTCGAGGCCCAGCCACGCCAGATCGTCAAGCAGTCGTTGCTCGGCGCCCGGGGCGATGCGCGCGCGATCCAGATCTTCAAGGCGCAGCACCATGGTGCCACGCGCGCGGCGCACAGCCAGCCAGGCCAGCAGGGCCGTGCGCGCATTACCCAGATGCATGGCACCGGTGGGGCTAGGGGCAAATCGGCCGCGCATCGTGGTCACGATCTGGTCACGCTCCGATCACGCCAGGCGCGCGGGCAAACCCGAGAAGCGCTCGACCGTACGGGCCAGGCCCGCCAGGAAGACCGCACGCGTACCGACGATCACGGCGGCGCGGCGGCAACGGGTCAGCGCCGTGTATAGAATCTGGCGCGACAGAAGCGGCAGATCCTCGTCGGGAAGTAGCAGCGCCACATCGTCGAACTCGGAGCCCTGCGCCTTGTGTACGGTGAGCGCGAAACCGAGGCCGAGATCGCCCGCGAGGGTCTCGATCGGGAAAGCCACGAAGTCGCCACCGCGCGCGAACACCGCTGCAAGCCTGGGTCGGCCGTCGAGGCCCACCGCCCGCACCACGACTCCCTGGTCGCCGTTCCATAGTCCGTGCTGGTAGTCGTTCCGCTGCATCACCACTGGAATGCCCGGCGCCAAACCGGCCCCGTCCGACATCACCGCCGCAGCGCCGTTGCCCAGAGATGCCTCGCGGACCCGGCGCAAGATCGCAGCATTGACGGCGGCGGCCCCGGTGGGACGCCCCGCGCCGCGCGTGATGCACAGGATCCGCGCGCGATCGAAGTGGGCCATGACCGCGGCCAGATCGGCACGATCGGACTCGTCCACGGTGACGCCAGCCAGGACAAACGGCCGATCGATCCTGGCGGCGAGAGCCGACGACACGGCCACCCGCTCACGGAACCAGCGGTCGAGGAAGCCAGCCCGCCCGCCCGCCGTGACCTCTACCAGCTCGACGCCCGCGAACGCCACATCCTCGGCATGGGCACACACGGTGACCCTGGCATCACCGGTCGGCGTCGGGTCCAGCACTGCCGCATCGCCGTCCTTGATTGCCGCCGCCACCGCCAGCAGAGCGCGGCCAGCAGCGTGCGAGGGACTCATGCGAAAGCTGCGTGTGAGGTGCACGCCCAGCCCCGGCACGGCCGACAGATCGCGGAAGACGGAGCCCGCGTCCACCGACGGGATCTGGTCCGCATCACCCAGCAGGACCAGACGCGAGCCGGAGCCGATCGCACGCACCAGCGCATCCATCAGCAAGAGATCGACCATGGAGCTTTCGTCAACCACCACGATGCTGTGGGGCAAGGGGCGGCGCTCGTGGAAGTGGAAGGTGCCACGGCCCGGGTGGTAGCCCAGCAGGCGGTGCAAGGTGGTGGCCTCGGGCAGCGCGGCGGCGAGCTGTGCGTCCAGCGCGGGAAGCGGGCCGATGGCAGCCATGTGCGCGCGTAGCGCCTGGCCGAGCCGATGCGCCGCCTTGCCGGTGGGTGCCGCCAGCGCCACCGCCGCCATGTCAACGCCGAGACGCTTGAGCACACGCAGAAGCGTGGCGACCGCTGACGTCTTGCCCGAACCAGGGCCGCCACTTACGACCAGGAACGACGTCGACAGCATGCGCATCACGAGGTCTTGCTGCTCGTCGCTGGGCGGCAGCGCCACGCCAGCGGCGATCGCCGGACGCGCGGTCACGTCGGCAAGCGCCGCGGTGGCGAGCGCGGCGTCGAACACCGCCGCAGGTGATCGTGCCGGGCGGCTCGCAAAGGCGCTGGCCAGACGGCTTTCGGCGGCGTGGGATCGGGCGACGTACGCGGCGTCGGCCTCGAGCACCAGCGGTCGTCGCGCAGCCGGCGGGCCGATCAAAGCGCTGGCCGCGTGCGGCTCACCGGCCAGCGCCGCATCGACCAGGCGGCCGACGGCCACGCGATCGGTGGCGCTGGCACCCAGGCTCTCGATCAAGTGAGCGAAGAAGACCCGCCGGTCGCCCGCGGCCTGCCCGAGCGGCAGGCAGCTGTGCCCGAGGCGAAGCGCCACCAGCACCGCCAGCACCAGCAGCAGTGCCGCACGCCGCTCGCCCGCCGAGCCGGCACCGAGCAGCGCGGTCAACTCCCACGCCAGGTAGAGCAGGTCGGGATCCAGGTCCGCCTCGACCAGGGCGCGCTCGAACTCGCGCGGGTAGGCCAGGCCGACGGCTTCCGCTGCCGCGACACCGAAAGCCCGGGTGCGTGCCGTGCCCTCGGGCCAAGGCGGCGACGCGACGGCGAAACGGGTCAAGGGCGTCAACAGGGTCATGTCAGATCTCGCGCAGCGCGCGCACGCGGGGATCGTGGCGCAAGTCATCCTGCCAGGCCACGACTTCGTCCCACGCGGGCCGGCGCCACAACACCTGCCGTCCGCGCAGGAAGAAGTAGCACAGGCCACCGAAGCGAGCTTCGTAGGCCGCGGGATCGCTGACGTCGAGAAATCGCAGGACGCCGAGGGTGTACAGGCGAATCTGCAGATCGTAGTGCTGGTCAACGTGGCGGCCGAACCTGGCGTGCAGGTCGGCGAGATCGCCGCCGTCACCTGTGACAATGTCACTCTTCCAATCGACGCCATACACCACGCCGTCGTGCTCGAACAGGACGTCGAGGATGCCCCTGACGAAGCCGGTGCGTTCGCCGCCAGGCAGCGGGTAGAGGATCTCGGCCTCGCGAAGAGCCGCGCGCGGCAGCGCAGAAAGCGACGGCAGCACGGTGCGCCCGTCGCCTGACAGTGGCGTGGTCAGGGCCCCGTGCACGATGCGCTCGCACGCGCGGCGAGCACCCGCATCGAGATCGCGCTCGGCACAGCGACGGTCGAAGAACGCACGCACGTCCGGCACCGACAGCCACCGCTCGAGGGCGATGGCGGGGTGACCGGCGAAGGTCGCGAGCGGGACCTGCTCCAGCAGTTCGTGCAGAAAGATGCCAGTGGCCGCGCCGCCCGGGAGCTCGTCCGGGATTGACGGCGCGGCCACGCCATCGTCGCTGTCATCACCTTCGTCGTCGCGACCGGATTCGCCGCGGGCGGCCTGCGCGTCGGCGAGCCGCTTGAGCTGGCTGTACGACGTGACCACCGGCCCGACGCAGGCCCGACGACGCGTGCGCGACGCGGCCTCGATGTCGCCGCCCGGATCGGCGGCAAGCAACTCGCGCGGCGGCGCCCACGCGAGGGTCGCGGATCGAGCAGCGGACGATCGCGCCAGTGGCGCGACGTCGGCGTCGGTCGCTGCAGCATCAGCACCGCACGGGATCGTGACCAGCTCGTGGTGCGCACTGAAGGACTCGTCGGCGAGAAGCGCACGCAGCCGTCGGTTGAGCAGCCCGTAGCATCCGTCAAGACGTTTGACCACCTCGGTGTCGATCACGTCCTTGGCATCGAGAGAATTGTCTCCTTCGCCGAGCGTGCCGAAATAGGGCAGCACCAGCTGCGCCTTGGCCCGCGTGAGCGCGACGTAAAGCAGACGCTCGTCTTCCTCGGCCTGCTCGCGCTTCATGCACTCGACCAGGGCCGCATCGCGCGGCTTGCCGACCCAGGCTTCGCGGTGTCCGTGAGCGTGATGCACCCGCACGGGACTTGCGCCCAGAAAACGGAAGAAGCCCCCGTACACAAACACGTACGCCGCCTCAAGCCCCTTGGCCTTGTGCATGGTCATGATCTGGACAGCGTCGCGATCGGTCTCCAGGCGCTGCACGTCGGGATCGTCACCCTCGGGCAACCGCTTGGCCGCGCGGTAGGCATTGAGTGCCAGGAGAAGCTCGCGCACGCCAAGCCGCGCCGACACCGCCTCGTGCAACAGGATCTCGAACAGGTGGCGCACGTTGGTCACCAGGCGCTCGCTTTCGCCGAAGAACAGCTGCCGCCGCGACAAGCCGCTGTCCTCGATGATGACGGCGAACAGGCGTTCCCATTCGCGCGCTTCGGCCAGCGCCTGCCACCCGCGCAGGCGGTCCGACAGCGCGGCCTCGGCAGCGCTGTCGGGCAAGAGCGCCACCTCCGCCAGGGACAGCCCAAAGAACGGGGTGAGAAAGGCGCGCAACCGTTTGGCACGATCACCTGGCTCTTCGATGGCAGCCAGAAGGTCGCTTACGGCCGCCGCCTCGTCCGAACGAAACAAGCCATCCTGCTTGAAGTAGGCGTGAGGTACGCCGACGGCGCGCAGGGCGGCTCCGATCTCGTAGCCTTCGCGGACCGTGCGGGTGAGTACGAAGATGTCGCGCGCGCACAAGGGCCGGGTCGGCGGCACGCCTTCGATTCGGCCCGGCCGCGCGCACAAGTCGGAAATCTCACGGGCCATGTGTCCAGCAAGGGCCGTGCGCATGGCGCCCGCGCGCATGGGCTGGTTGTCGATCGGCATCACCGACAGAAGCCGCACGGGTGGCAGCGGCCGCCCGTCGGCGTCCACCGCGCGCATGCCCGGCAAGCCAGGCTCGACCGGGCGTTCATAGCCAATGTTGCCGCGGAAGAACGCGGCGGTTCCGGTCGGCGCGAAGATCTCGTTGCAGGCGTCGACCAGCGCGGCAGTTGACCGAAAGTTTCGCTGCAAGGTGACCGATGCGCCACCGGCCACGCCGATCTCGCGGCGCGCGTCCAGATAGGCGTGCACGTCGGCCCCGCGCCAGCCGTAGATGGCCTGCTTGGGATCGCCGATGACATACAGCGAGCCGGCCTGACCGGGCTCGACGAACAGACGGCGGAAGATCCGCCATTGAACCTCGTCGGTGTCCTGGAACTCGTCGATGAGAGCGGCGCGGTAGCGTCCCCGGAGATCGGCCACCAGCGCAGGTCCCGCAGGCCCGGTCAGGGCCTCATCCACCGCCCGCAAGAGATCGTCGAAGTCCGCGGTGCCGGTCTCGCGCTTGACGCTGTCGAGGCGGGCCAGCACCGGCGGCAGGAAGCGCGCGACCATTGCCGCTGCCAGTGGCACGCTGGCCTGATCGAGCTCGCGGTACGCGGCCAGCAGCTCGTCCAGCTTGGTCAACGTCGGCGGCAGATCCCAGAAACGCGAGCGGATGTAGCCGAAGATCCCCTCCGAGCGCCCAGCATCGGCAGCTTCCAGCCGACCCAGATACGCGGCCACGTCGCCCGATGCGATCAGGGATCCGCACAGCCGGCGCAGGTCTTCGAGGCGCTCGAACAGCGCCTTGGCGCTGCGCCCCTTGCTTGCCCGGGACAGCCCGACCTTCCACAGCTCTGTCTGCCACGGCATGCTCGAGAACGCCGCGGCGGCCGCCCGCAGCGCGGCCTCATCGAAGGCCGGCCCCACCGGCAATCCGTGCCGCACGAAACCGCCAGCGGTGTACAGAACGCTCTCCAGCCGGTCAAGGCGGCCACCGTTGCCCAGCCAGGCCTCGAGATAGGCGCGCGGCTCGGGCAAAGCCGCCAGATCGTGCCGTAAGGCATCGCGAAACGCGGCCGCGAAGGCGGTGCGGCCATCGACGATCTGCTGGTTCAGCAGCCGGCCTGACGCGAAAGCGTGCTCGCCAAGAACCCGCTGGCAGAAGCCGTGAATGGTGGCGATGGTCGCTTTATCGATATCGAGCAGCGCCTGCCGGATGCGGCCGAGAGCCCGGGCGTCGATCAACCAATGGTCACCGCCATCGCTTTTTACCAACGTGGCGGCGGCGGGCTGCGCTGCGCAGGCCAGGATGTGCTGCAGCTTGTCCCGGATGCGCCGGGCTAGCTCGGCGGTCGCCTTCTCGGTGAACGTGACCACCAGGATCTGGTCCAGCGGGATGCCGTCGATGACGAGATCGACCACCAGATGCTCCAGTACGAAGGTCTTGCCGGTGCCGGCGCTGGCCTCGATCACGCCCAAAGGACGTTTTCGGATCGCCGCCAGCTCACCTGGCTTGTCGTAGCGGAACGGCGTCGCCGCGGTCACTGCCACCCGAAGTCAGCGCCGCTTGCGCCGCAGACTCGCTCGTTGCTTGACGACCACCGCCCGGCGCTGCCCACCCGGGCGCTTGGAGGCGGCCGGCTTCTTCGCGGCCGGCTTCTTCGCGGCTAGCTTCTTCGCGGCTAGCTTCTTCGCGGCTAGCTTCTTCGCGGCTAGCTTCTTCGCGGCCGGCTTCTTTGCGGCCAGCTTCTTCGCGGCCGGCTTCTTCACCGGCAATCGTCTTGACGGTTTCGCCGCAGCCGCGACCTGGCCGCGCGCCAGCGACGCCGGCAGCGCGCCCGCAAGCGGGGCCCCGTTGGTCACACGGCCGGCAAAGTGTTTCTTCAACGGTTCCAGGTAGAACTTGATCCAGCCGTCGCGGTACTCGTCGCCCTGCCCCGCGGGGATCTCGGTGTGCAACAACGTGACGGTGGTGCCGTTGAGCGTCGGGTCGAAGGTCACCTCCAGCATCGAGTCAGGCGCGCTGGCTGGAAACTCGGTCGTGCGCCAGGTCTGGAAGATGCGGCGGCCAGGCTCGAGCGCAAGCGTGCGGCCGGTGATGTAGCCGCCGAACGCCATGAACACGCCACCGACCTTCGGCTCGATATCGGCACTGTCCCCGGTGAAGGCGGCGTGCTCGTCCGAGTCCATCCACGCATTGAACAGCCGCTCAGGTGAGGCGGCCACCACTTCAGAAACCAGCAGTGATTCGGTGCCCATGGCGGCGGAGGTTACTGCCAGCATCCCGGGGTCGTCCACGGGGGCCCGTTGTCACGCGCCGGGAGGTGGTACAGCGACAGGAAGCACATCTCACCGGGCGGGGCGGGTCCGAAGTGGACATCCTGATCGCCAGAATTTCGATAGCTGCACAGCCAGCGCAGCCCCTCGTCGGGTCGGAACGCCAGGGCGTGGCCCGGTGGGAAAGCCTTGATAGGCGACGTCTCGGGCTGGTCGTGGAGCGCCAGTATCGTCCCGGTGGTGTCCGGCGAGCTGGTCTTCTCGACCGTCATGCCCGCGCCCAGCGGCCCTTGGTGCAGACCCATGGCGAACACGGTGGTCGCCGCCGGCGGCCGCCAGAAACCAGGTGGCAACGTGATCTCGCGCCCGGCGGCGATACCCGGGCCAGTCCCGATCACCCCGGGGGCGCGCGACGAGCGGCCGCCCGCCGGCAACAGCGCGGCGACCGATCCGCACAGCAACATGCCGGCTGCCACCCTTCGCGGATCGGGATAATACGTCGCCAGGTCGATCGACGTGCTGGTGCGCAGAGCCAGGTCACCGGGGTTGGCAAGCCCGACTTCGAGGCGCAGCATCTCACCTGCGCGCAAGCGCAGGACGGCGTCGCCCGGCACACGAACCGCCTCGGGGGCCGGTCCCTGCGCGATGAACAGCGGGGTGTCCGCGCCAGCGCCCCCGCCGGCCTCGGGCTCGGCACGGCCGTCCAGGAAATCCAGGGGCGCACATTCGTAGGGCTGAGGTCGTTCGATCGGATCCTGCGCGCGGTACAGCACCACGCGCCGCACGCCAGGGCCCGGGACTGACAGCAGGCTGCTGACCTCCAGGGCCTCGTCGGCGGGTGCCTTCACGCGTACGCACAGATTGCGCTGCGCCCGTGGCCCCAGATCGATCGGTCCGGCCGTCATCCGCCACGGCGGCTCCCCCGTGTCGGCCGCGCCGCCACAGGCCGCAAGGCCCACGGCAAGACCCAGCGGAACTGCAAAACGCCCTCGCATCACCAGGGGACAAGACTAGCACCGATGCCAGCGAAGCATCCGGCTGCCGATCAATCCGCGGTCAACTCACCGGTGGCAAGAAGCGGCCGCGATCGGACGAACCGTGCACGGGCTTGTGCAGGACGATGTCGTGGCCGGCGGCCCGGCCATGCTCGAAGTTGGCGTCCCGACGCACGCCTACCGATCCGCTGCCGCTGCGCCGCGGGTAGCGCCGCGCGAGAAAATCCGCCAGCCCGGGATCGCCCATCCAGATGAGCCCTTCCTGTCGGCTCTGGTTGGCGCCAGCGCGCAGCTTGTCCTCGAAGCCGATCATCACGCCCAGCAAGAACCTGCGGCGATCACGGTCGCCCGCAATGCCATGCGTGACCTTGTGGTCGCACCACAGCCGCTCGGCTGTCTCCAGCAGAAAGCCATGCACGTAGGTTGCAACCTCGAGGTTGGAAGGCGTCCCGCACAGTTCAAGCACGCGGCCGCTGCGCCCGTGCTGCGGCTCATACGACGGCACCCAGATCACCAGCACGAAAAAATGCTCGGCCAGCACGTTGCCCAGGACGTGCTCGTGCCCGTCGCTCCGCCGTCGCGAGCGGCCCACGTGCCGGAACGTGTAGCCCTGGCGGGCGGCCGCGACCGCGCCCTCGATGTTGTGCTTGAGCATCAGCCGCTGCGCCTCGCGCATGGCGAGCTCAGCCTCGTGCTGGTTGGGGCTCTCGGCCAGCGCCAGCAACTTGGCGATGCGACGCAGGACCGGGTTGTCCTGCTCGCCGCCAGACGGCACCGGCGGCACGCCAGTCGCCGAAGCGTCGATGCCAAGCTGGCGGCACAGATTCTCGAACGTGGCCCCGTGGGCAGCTTCGTCGCGCGCACCCAGAACCTCGTAAACGAACTGGTGAGCCATCTCGTGCTTGAGAACCTCACGCACCACACCCCAGGGGCGATCCTTCACCAGCGCACGCGACAAGGACAGCGTGCGGTGCGCCCCGATCCACTGCCCCAGCTTGCCCTCGCCGTCGTGCAGCTTCAGCTGAGGCCGACGCAAGCGCCGCTTGAAGTGATGGGCGTTGAACTCATCCCACGCGGCCGCCAGCTCGCGCAGCAACGCAGCTTCGAGCGCAGTCGAGAGCGGCACGGACGATACGGACATGCCCTGCCCCGCTAGGTCGCGCGCGTAAACAGTTGACCGCGCGTCGCCTGGTAGGCGCCGCCGCGGATGAGTTCGCGCAGCTCGCGCGGGCGGTCGAGGCCGACCAGCACGAAGCGACCAGCTGAACGGTCAGACGAGATCACGGCGATATGGCCGATGCCCAGCACGCGATCGAGGAAGCTCTGGCGAAATTCCAGATCCTCCACCGTGCGCATGTCGATCTCCTCGATGCGACGAGAGAACACGCCGCTCTCTATGACGATGCGCTGGCTGGTGATGCGGTAGCGCTGCGACTTCAGCACCGCTATCTGCCAGCCGAGGCCCATCACCCGCACGCCCACCACCCCGACCACGATCAGGATGGCCAGCAGGCGCGCGTCATCGCGGTGCGAGTCGACGTCGAGCTTGGCACCGACCTTGGCGCCAATTTCTTTGCCCGCGCTGCCCATGAAGGCAAGCACGCGCGGATACGCCGCCCATACGACGACGGTCACCACCACGGCGAATAGCACCGTGCCAAGGATGCGCGTGACCAGCGCCTTGAGCGACGGCGTGCCTTGCCACAGAACTTCCTCGGTGCCCGTGGCGTGACTTCCGGCCGCCACCAGAGGCCCGGCCGCGGACGCCACCGCCGGCGCCGCGCGCATCGCCAGCGGCACACCGCAATGCGGGCAGGTGGGCGCCAGGGACGAAACCTGGCGCTGGCATTCGGGGCACATCATCAAGGCCATCGCGAGCGGTCGAGAGGCTATCATGCCGCGATGGACGCTCGATATCTCGACCGGAACATCGATCCGGGCGCGCGGCGGTTCATTGCAGAGGCCAGCGCGCTCGACCAGGCAGCCGGAACGCTTGCTTCGCCCGATGAGCGCCGCGAGCACTACCTGCGCAAGTGCCGCCACTTCGATCGGCCGCGCCCGCCCGGCCTGACCGCAACCGACACAGCCGTGTCAGGACCGACCGGCCCGGTGCCGGTGCGGGTGTTTCGCCCAGCCGGCACCGGCGCGGCCGCGCTGCCCGGCATCGTGTTCTTTCATGGCGGTGGCTGGGTCCTGGGCGGTCTCGACAGCCACGACGGCATCACCGCCGGGTTGGCCGACGCGACCTCCGCGGTGGTTGTGTCGGTGGACTACCGCCTAGCGCCCGAGCATCCGTACCCAGCGGCGTTCGACGACGCCTTCGCGGCCACGGTGCGCGTGTGTGCCCAAGGCGAACGCTTCGGCATCGACGGCGCACGGGTCGCCGTATGTGGCGACAGCGCGGGCGGCAACCTCGCCGCCGCGGTGGCGCTCGCGGCCCGGGATCGCGGCGGCCCCGCGCTTCGCGGGCAGGCGCTCGTGTACCCGTGTCTCGACGCCAGCCTATCCCTGCCCGCGTGCCGCGACAACGCGGACGCGCCGCTGCTGTCGACCGCAGCGATGGCGGAATATTGGGCGGCGTACCTGGGCGACGGCCGTGATCGCCACGCAGTTCGTGACGCCTACGCCGCGCCGCTTTGCGCGCGCGATCTCGGGCGCCTGCCGGCGGCGTTCGTGGCGACGGCTGCGCACGATCCGCTGTACGACGACGGCCGCGTCTATGCCGATCGACTGCGGGCAGCGGGGGTTCCGGTCGAGTACCGCGAGGCACGCCGGCTCGTGCACGGGTACCTGCGCGCCCGCTTCATGAGCGACGACGCCGCCGACGAGTTCGCTGCCGTGGCAGCCGCCCTGCGGCGCATGCTCGGGTGAAGCGAACTTCACTTTTCATGTGAATCTGTGGCGACACCTGTGACAGACCCGTCCCGCGCTGCTGGATTTTCGCTGGTTGGCGGGGCGATCTCTCTCACTCTCTTGGCACGCAAGTCGTTGAAATTCCGCGCCCATGATCAGCGGCCTCGATCGGGCCCGCACTTTGCAGACGGGCGGGGACAATGTCCGCGCACATGCCAGCGTCCACCCTCCGGGCCGATTCGCGGGGTCTGGCCGCAGCCTTCACCCACTCCAGTTCCACCCCGCCCCCGCTGCCGCCGCCGGATCTGAACGCCGCCGCACGGACCGGCGCTCGCCGCCGAGCCGAACAGGCCCTGGCCAGCTTCGCAAGCACGGTCGCAATCGAGGACCTGGAACTTGGCTGGCGCCAGGTCGCCGCAGGATCGGGTTACTTCATCTGCCGGATCCGTCTGTCGGGCGTGCGCTTCCGCCAGATCAACGTCGAAGCCGAGGACGACGACCTCAACGAGGCCGCTGACTGGGCCATCGAGCGAGCCCGTCGCATCATCGAACGCCTGTCGCCGGTGCTGTTGGGGCCTTCCCGGCTGTCGGACCAGGCCTAGCTCCCGGTGGCGACGGGAACCGATTTAGGTCATATTGGTCACGTGCGCAGGATGTCGCTTGCTCAGGCCAAGTCGCACATTTCGAAACTGGTCGATCAGGCCGAGCATCACGGCAAGCGCACGATGATCCTGCGGCACGGAAAGCCGGCCGCTGCGTTGGTCCCGGTTGCTGTAGCGATGCCGCAGTCGCCCGCGATCCACCGGATGTCCAAGCGGGCGGCCGAACGCAGCGTTCAAGCCTTCGTTGACGAGTTCAGCGCCACTGAACCGGGGGTATCGGCGGTAGCTGACCTGATCTCGGGACGCAGGTGAAATACGTCCTGGATGCGTCTGTGGCGGTAGCGGCGTTACGAAACACTGAGCCCGACCACGCCGCCGCGCTGGAACGCTGCCTGCCCCTGTTCGCTGGTCACGACGAGATCGTCGTCCCTGCGATTTTCGACATTGAGGTGACGGCCGCGCTGGTCCGGCGAGGCGCAGCACCCGCGAGCGTGGCCCGTTTCTTCGAGAGCCACCTGTCTTCGCGTAGGCTGATCACGATCGGGCCCCGCGTCGTCCGTTCGGTGCGCAGGGTCATCGAGCTGACTCGCCTTCGCGCGGCCGACGCCCTTTACATATGGGTGGCAGCACGGGAGGACATTCCCCTCGTGACGCTCGACCAAGAGGTTCTGGCCCGCGCGGCCCTTGCCGGGGCTGCAGTGAGCCCGCCCTAGTCGCACGCTTAGTCGTGCCCTAGTCCAGTCCTAGTCGCGGTCGGTATCCGTCTCCGCGCTGCCGTCGGCGCCGATGCGAAGGCGGACCGAAATGGGGCGGCAGCAGACGTCGCAGTCCTGCACGAACGTGTGTGCGCCGGGGCTAGCGTCCTCGAGATCGACCTCGACATCGATCTCGGTCGGCTCGCCGCAGAACGGGCACGTGGTCTCCATCGGCCGGCGAGCATAGCCGGCCCTCGCAGTCACTGCACCGCCAGGTTGAGTAGATCGTCGTAGCAGAAGTTCGCGGTCTTGCCCTCGGCGGCGTAGGGCCGGTGGCGCCAGCGGCGCAGCGCTTCGACGATGGCCGCGTCGATGCGCGGCTCGGCGGGCGCTGGCAATTCCATGAACCGCAAGGTGGTCACACGTCCCCCCGGCTCTACGCACACGCGGACGTGCGACCGCCAATGCGCGCCCGGGCGGCGCAGGTTGGCCGGGATGCGAGGATCCTCGCCCGACAGCAAGAGCCCCTTGGCCGCGGCCCGCGACATGTCGGGACCCGCGGCATTGGCGTCGGTCTCCGGCGCGGCGGTCGCGGTTTCGTCGGCGGAGAATTTCGGTACCGCCACCACCAGCCCGCGATCGTCGAACGCCAGGCGCAGGACGCCAACCAGCTGCGACGACGGTATGCGCGCCGGGATACCCAGCTCGGCGTGCGCGGTCAGCCGAACCAGCTCACCGGCGCGCGCACCATCGCCGCCAGGGGCTCCAGTCGATAGCCGCAGGAAAGCCTCGGCCTCGACGTCGTGGCGCCCGGCCCGCGTCACCAGCGGCTCGCGACCGACCAGCTGGCCATCGAAGAACGCCGCCACCCAAACGATCTGGACGCGCGCGCCCAGCTTCGCCACGTCGTGCTCGAGGGTGAGCGTGATGGTGCGGCGCGAGCCGGTTTCGTCGACGGCAAGTGACGTCTGTGCCAGGTACAGCTTGCGACGCACCGTCAGATCGTAAGGGCAGTCCCGCGCCGCGCGCGCGAAGGCCTTCGCGGCGCCCATCCGCTCGCCCTGGCCCATCAGGCTGTCACCCTCGCCTATCAGGGCCTCGCAACACGGCGGCGTCGCAGCCTGGGTGCAGGCCTGCGCCGCCGCTTCCCGATAGCCTGCCAGGGCGTCGTCGTAGTCGTGCAGAGCGTACTTGCCGCGCGCCTCGGCCAGGATCTCGGGCGTGTGGGCGCACCCGGCGACGGCAAGCGTTGCCCAGAAGGCCGAGGCCAGGATCCCGTGCGCGCGCATCGTGGGACCCTATCACGCACATGCACCGGCGGGCCCCGGGGGCTACGACATCGTCGTGCGGATATCAGCGAACAGCGCGGGCACATCGGCGACCTCGACCGGGCGAGCGAACAGGTAGCCCTGGCCAAGCTCGCAGCCAAGCTCGCCCAGCACCTGGCGCTGCGCTTCCGTCTCGACCCCCTCGGCAACCACGTCCATACCCAGGTTATGCGCCAGGGTGACGATGCCGCGAACCAGTTGCTGGCGGCGGCCCGGCTCGGTCACGGCGCTGACAAACGAGCGGTCGATCTTCAGGGTGTCGAGCGGAAACCGGTGCAGGTAGGCCAGCGACGAATACCCGGTGCCGAAGTCATCGATGGCGGTGCCCACGTCGAGCGCGCGCAGCTGTTCGAGCTGCACGGCGGCCGATTCGGGGTGCTCCATGATTGCGCTCTCGGTCAGCTCCAGCTTCAGTCGCGCTGGCGGCAGGCCCGAATCCTTGAGTATCGCCGCGAGATCGGGCGCCAGGTCCTGTTGTGAGAACTGGCGCGACGACAGATTCACGCTGATGGTCGCGTCCGGTGGCATGCCGGCCAACTCATGCTGCCACAAGCGCATCTGCTTGCACGCCCGCACCATCACCCAGCGCCCGATCTGGACGATGAGGCCTGACTCCTCGGCGACCGGGATGAACTCGACCGGCGACACCATGCCGCGGCGAGGATGCTGCCAGCGCAACAGCGCCTCGAAGCCCACGATTGATCCGGTCTGCAGCCGAACGATGGGCTGGTACACCAGGCGCAGCTGGGACAGCTCAACGGCCGAACGTAGATCGTGCTCCAACTGCAGCCGCGCCATGGCCTGGTCGTGCATGGCGATGTCGAAAATCTCGAAGCGCGAGCGGCCGTGCGCTTTGGCCCGATGCATGGCGGTGTCCGCGTCGCGCAGGAGATCTTCCGGCCTCTCGTAGGTCGCCTTCGACAGCGCGATGCCGATGCTGGACGACGTCGTGACCTCCTGCCCGCCAATCAGCACCGGCCGCCCCATCGCCGCCTGCACGCGATCGGCGGCGCGGGTCGCGTCCTCGGGCGCAGTGAGATCGTCCAGGATGATGGCGAACTCGTCGTCACCGACACGCGCGATAGAGTCGCCCGCGCGGATGCAGTCCTCAAGCCGACGCGCCACCGAGACCAGCAGGCGATCGCCGGCATCGTGGCCCAGACTGTTGTTGATGATCTGGAAGCGATCCATGTCGACCAGCAGCACCGCAAACAGGTGATCCTTCTGGCGCCGAGAACGCCGGAAGCAGCGGCCCAGCCGATCTATGAACAGCGCTCGGTTGGCTAGCCCCGTGACACCGTCGTGAAAGGCGTCGCGCAGGAGCTGTTCTTCCTCGGTCTTGTGGCGGGTGACATCGTTCTGCACGCCGACGATGCGCGTGGCCCGGCGGCGTTCGCGATGCGCGGCCAGCGCGCGGTTTTGCATCCATAGATAGGTGCCATCCTGGTGGCGCAGGCGGTACTCGACATCAAAGGTGGACGACAGCCCGTCGGAGAAGCTTTTCAATTCCGCCCGCACCCGCACGGCGTCCTCGGGGTGTAAGCGGTCGAGCCAGGTCGCCAGCTGCGCCGGCGCCTCCTGATCGGAAAGCCCCATCATCTGCTTCCAGCGTGGCGAGTAGTGGACCTCACCGGTGGCCACGTTGAGGTCCCACACCCCGTTGCCCGACGCACGCAGCGCCAGCACCAGGCGATCCTTGCTCTCTGTGGATGCCTCGGCCCCGCGGGCGCTCGCGGGCGGGCTTGGGGGCGGATCGGCCTGCCGTGACACAGTCCGGCGATGATACCGATCCCGGCAGCGTGCGCCTACTGCCGCGAGCATTTCTCAGGGAAATAGCTTGAGGGCCGCCACAGGCTCGACGATGCTCGCGCACCGATGCGACTCGCGATGTCGGCGAGACGGGCAAGCTTTGCGCCTGCGGTGCTTGGCGTATTGCTGGCGTTGTTCACGGCCCGCTACGCAGCGGCGGCGACGCGGATCGCGGTGCAACCCTTCGTTGGCCCGGGCGGGCCCGAGTTGCGCGCACAGGTCGCCGGCATCGTGCGCGCCCGGGGCCTACGGGTGCTGACCTCGCTGCCGGCGGTCAGCGGCACTGGGCAGTACCCCGGCTGGGCGCGCGACCGCGGCCTGGCGGCTTTCGTCGTCGCGGACACCGAGGATCGGCCGAAGAACAACCCACGCCGTCGGATCGTGACCTTTCTGGTCTGGCACGGACTCGACGGCAACGTGGCCGAGCGCTGGACTGTGTCGGCGGCGCCCCGACAGCTGGCGCGCGAGGTGGCACGCGGCTTCTGGAAGCGCCTCGGCCGCGCCATCGAGAGCGCGCAACCTCCGCCCACGACCAACCGGCTGCTGCCAGCACCGCCGATGCGTATCGATGCCAGCTCGGCCGCCGACGCCGACATAGCGGTCACACCCCGCGCGCCGTAGCCCGGCCGCGACCGGCTTACAGCGTGGCGATCGGGAACAGGTCCAGATAGACCAGCCGCTCCCGCATCGGTGCCCGGCTCGCTACGGTCACTGGCGAGGTTCGCTCCTCGACCTCGCGGTCGGTGTCGAAAAGCTCGAACTCGCGCAGCACCAGACGGTACTCGGCAGCGGCGCCGCCGGCGGGGCGCACGTGGCGAAGGGCGCCCTTCCAGAACACTTCGGCCGAGAAGATGAATGTGTACGGTGCACACTGGACTTCGTCGCTGTCGCGCTCCCAGCCGAGATCGCCGGGGGTGCCGGCCGGGCGGCGCTCGACGTGAGCGCACACCGAGTGGCCCGCGCCTGCCGCCGGGTTCAGGAACAACCCGGTGAAGAATGGCGGTCCTACCGGGCCGGGGGGCGCTGTCTCCACCGATGGTGGTGGCAAGGTAACGCCGGGCGGGACCTCATGGCGCACCTCGTTGTGAGTTGGGAGTCTTGTAACACAAGTCCACAAAGGTGCGACAGGCTTGCTGGCACTGGTAGCGGACCACGGTCCGGGCACCGGACAGCCGATGTGAAGGCGTAAGATGAGAAGACTTCGGTTTTATCC
>JANPCZ010000009.1:0-14212 GCA_031431215.1 Myxococcales bacterium | reverse complement strand
ACCCAGGCTCCCTTCGCGACGAATTCTTCCGCGGCAGAAACCTGCTTCGGATCGTCTCGCGTCGCGAGCCGCACGAGGACGTTGGTATCAACGGCTCGCATGACGACGCTTCATGTACTTGCGAATCCCTGCCTTCATATCGTCGACCGTGCGCGGCTTGGGAGCCGCCGGGAACAGCGCCCGATGGACATCCTGCGACGAGTATCGCGCCGCCCGCCGGACGACGACCTTTCCACCCTCATCGTCCCACTCCAAGACCGAGCCGGGACCGACGCCCAGTTTCCGCCGCACCTCAGCAGGAACCGAGATTTGCCCCTGGGCCGTGACCTTCGACTGCGCAATAGCCATAGGGATATATTACCACGGTAATGCTTTTGAGCGAGTCGCTCGGGCAGCAGGCGCCGCACCAGGCACGGTCCGGAAGGAGAAGGGTCTGCCGAACGTCGCCACTCAGCTGCGGGCGAAGCCCGTCCGCTGCAGCGGCTTGTTCGACGGCGCCGGCCACCTGGTTGGTGTAAGCGGCGAGATTCGCGGGCGGAACAATGAAGAGTGTGCCATAGGGCCTCGATCACAACAGGTCCTCCTCAGTCTTGTTGAGACAACGCTTCCCAGAGGGGCGGCGCCAACCAGCGTTCCGTATCGCGTAGTGCGAGGGCAAGCCCGAGCCGTGAAATGAGCGGGATCGGGCGTATCGCATCGACGAACTGGTTGTTGAGAGCGTTCAGCCAACTCACTAACTCATCTGCTACATCTGGCGCCAACTCGTGAGCCAGACGTAGTATCGGACCGCAACCGACCAGCTCGTTGCCATCGCGACTACTGCTGCCTCGGAACGCCGACCACCAGTCGCGAAGCAGCCGCGTCGCCAACTCCTCGCCAGAACTCACTGAAGGCGATCGGACGGCGCGAACCAGCGCGGTCAAGTCCGTTGGAGTAGCTGCGCAGACCAGATGGTGCGCGGCAGGAAGGCCCAAGACTGTGTCTAGCCAAGGACTGGCGTCCGCCCCTACTCGCTCCAGGGCGAAGAGAGTAAACCTCGCAAGATGCCCCGCGGGCGTAGCCGCGGCCGTCCGTGCGAACTCTGGCGTCGACAACAGAGCACGCAGCAGAGAAGTCGCGGGGCCCAGCTCCCGCCCTTTGGCGTATTCGAGAAAGCTCGCGACCTGTTCCACTGATGTGCGCCCGAGCAGGGCGCGGAAGTCGGCGTTCGCAAGCAGGGCCCGCAGCAGCGCCAGCACGGCCTCCCGCTCGTGGTGCTCGGCGTATCGCAGAAACGCCACGACATCGCCGGGTGGAGCCCGCCCGAGCAGGGCGCGGAAGTCGGCGTCCGCAAGCAGGGCCCGCAGCAGCGCCAGTACGGCCTCCCGCTCGTGGTGCTCGGCGTATCGCAGAAACGTCACGACATAGCCGGGTGGAGCGCGCCCGAGCAGGGCGCGGAAGTCGGCGTCCGCAAGCAGCGCCCGCAGCAGCCCCAGCACGGCCTCCCGCTCGTGGTGCTCGGCATATCGCAGAAACGTCACGACATCGCCGGGTGGAGCCCGCCCGAGCAGGCCGCGGAAGTCGGCGTCCGCAAGCAGGGCCCGCAGCAGCGCCAGCACGGCCTCCCGCTCGCGGTGCTCGGCGTATCGCAGAAACGTCACGACAAGGTGAGGTGGAGCGCGCCCGAGCAGGGCGCGGAAGTCGGCGTCCGCAAGCAGCGCCCGCAGCAGCCCCAGCACGGCCTCCCGCTCGTGGTGCTCGGCGTATCGCAGAAACGTCACGACATCGTTGGGTGGAGCGCGCCGACAGGTGGCCAGGATGCTTTCTCGGGGCCGACTGTCACGCAAGATACTCCATGGAATCAGGTGTGGTACTCGCCGGTCGACTTCCACGGCATATGCGGGCGCTCTGCAAAGGAAAGCTTCGACGATTGCCGGCTGAGTTTGGAGAAGGCGAGAGAAACACTCCACCTCTCGCGCGCCACCATAATTGGGGTTTGCGAGCCGTATCATCACAGGGCCCAACATGAATGGGCTGTTTCGGACAAGCTCTAAGAGCGCCGTTCGCCGAACATCAGCTTCTTCGCGCCGCAGATCGCGCGCACGCGTCTCCAGAATAAGGCTGCCTAACCCTGGGTGTGCCAGCTTCCAGTGACGGAAGTCGCCTCGCTGAAGCTCCTGGACCTGTCCCGCTTCAACAAGATGCGGAAGGGCTTGGCTCACTCTGCCATCGAGTGCTGAGTCGTCGATTGTCAGGTCGAGGACTGAAGCTGCGCACAAGCGATCCAGGATGACGAAGCCTTGATCGTGTTTACCCGCCGGGTCGATGTAGGCTTGGCGCACGCGCGTTACGGCCATGCTCCGCGTAGGTCTACGCGTCCCGCCCGCACCGAGTACGGCTTGACCAAAACAGACGAGATCGCCCCCGAATTCGTGGACCCATCGTTCGTAGTCCGCCGGAGTCCACTTTTGCGTGACTTCGAGGCGACTGAGCAGGCGCTCGGCCACAGAGGCGAACAGCGCAGCGTTAGGGATGAGAGTGGTTCTTTCTGATGCGAGGCGTTCCTCGAGTCCTGCATGGTGACGCTCCGGCGCCTGCAGCGGCCGGGTGAGGATCAGTAGACGATGTTGCCTAGCGCCCATCTGGTCAGCCGCCTCAACCTGGTTCACGGCCCAATCTGCAACTGCCGGCGCCACTTGCGCGTTATCAAGAACGAGAAGGTTTCCCCCACTCAATCCCAGGAAGGTCATTACGTCCCTATGAATCGCGTCTCGGGACAGCCCAATTTGGTCACCCAAATCGAGCCAAAACGCACGCCGGCCTGTGACGCGGGACCATCGAAACGCAACACTTGCGCCAAGGACCGACTTGCCAGACGCGCTGGTCCCAACGATAAGCGCGCGGGGAGAGCGATCGAAGGAGGCCGCCACAGACGTGGTCACCACATCGGGGAATGTGACTTTGCCGGCCTCGAACTCGCTCCACGGAGGGTAGCTGGCTCCGGGCTTGCTCTCGGGCCATCGCGCGTCGATCCAACGGCGAAGTTCGACCGTGAGTTGCAGCCCCGTCGGAGTTTCGAAGAGTGGAGTCTCCTCCTCCGAGTCGAATCGATCAGGCCGGCCAAGGGGAGGCGCCGTCGGCTTCTCGCCACGGAGGTCCTCGACGAGCTCGCGATAACCGCGGGGATCTTCAGGCGTGCTCAGGTCGTGAGCAAATTGAGTTTGAAGAAAGTCAGGTAGCGCCGCATTGCGGCTGCCGCGCGTTACGCCAACCGCAATCTTCTCGCGATTACCCGCGAACATCTGAGCCGTAAGCAGCATCGCCTCCCAGCCCACGCCGCTTGTGCTACGACCCTCCTCGAAGGCGTGTACCTTGCGTCTGTAGTCAGGCGATCCGAGGACCAGAACCCGATCTGCGTTCCGCACTTCGGCGTTCATGAAGGATGCGAAGTCTTGGCCGGTTTGGCGGTGCCAGGCGTCAATGCGCGCATCGACACCGTCCCGACGCAACGTCCCCGCGAGGCGCCGCACCCAGGAGCGGTACTCGTCGTCCTCCCAGGCATACGAGACGAATACCCTAACCGGCGTCATCGATCTGTTTCCCTCTCCGACACTCCCGGTACCTTCTATCGCCAAGCGGCCGGTCCTCGGGGGCAGCCCGTCGTTCTGTTCGACACCCTCGCTTGAGAGCCGTCGAACGTATCGGCCGTTCAGCTGCGGGGCGCAAGCCCCGTCCGTCTGCAACGGCGGGTTGGGCGGCGCGTCCCTTCATCGAAGCGCCTTGACGAGATTGGCGAACTCGTCGCGCTGCCGAAAACCTCGTTTCGAGTAGAAGCCTCGAAGGTAGGGCTTCGACGTCCCACGATGGTTCAGCATGAGGCGCACGCATCCCCGGGCTCGCGCCCGATCTTCCACCGCCGACAGGAGGCGAGAGCCAATGCCCGTTCCTCGTTCAGTCGTCCGGATAACCAGATCAGAGACATAAGCTTCCGTCCCGCCGAGCATCGGGAATGGTATCCAGTGCACAGCGATGTATCCGATAACGTCGTCACGAACAGCGACGTAGATCGTGCGTTCCTGCGACCCCACATAGGACCGAATGAGCGCGCTCACCTGTACCACGTCAGCAGAGGTCTGGCCGTCTTCCTCCGAGAGTTCGGCCAAGAGCTTGGCGACACCGTCGATGTCCGCGATTGTGACGGTCCGGATCTGTTCGTCCATTCCCTCGTGGTCCTCGTCGGCCCAACGATATAGGAATTCAGCGGCGGGCGCAGCCCGTCCGCGGCAATTCCGGGCGGCGCCGTAGCTCAGACTACGCTCGCTCGATGGCTACACCGTTCGCATGGGTGGCCAATGCCTCAAGATCATCGGGATCGGAGGTGAGCACAGTTCCGCCGGGTTCCGCGAGCGCCACAACGAGGGCGTCTACGGCCGAACCGCGACGAGCGAGACGACGGAGCAGGGCCGCGCGGCGAGCGACCAGCGTCGGAATCCCTTCGGCGATGTTGCAGGTCTTGAGGAACCTGTTTTCGTTGGCGTCGCGGCCGGCGTGGCCCTGAAGACATTCAACAAGGACTACGCTGGGGACCGTCGGTGGCCACAGCCCCTCCTGGCGGAAGGCAAGAATCAAAGCCCCCGATTCCTGCGAACGGGCAGCCAAGCGGGTCACTCCACCGGAATCGAGGAGCAGCACGGAACCCTAGGCAGCCTTGCGACGAGAACGACTGGCAATGCGTCGCGCGAGGGCGGTGGCATGAGCGCGTTGGCGAGGCGTGGGCTCTCCTACCTCAGCGGCAAGCTCAGCCAAGTATTTCTTGGTGGCTGCCTCCGCTTCGCGTCGCCGTACCTCAGCGCGAACGGCATCTTGAAGGAGCTCGGAAGCCGAAAGCCGACGACTTTTCACCATCGAGTAAAGTTCGTCGGGCAAGTAGACCTGCATTCGGGGCATACGTGTAACTATACACACATCAAGCTCTCGCTCAACTGCGAAAGGCCTTTTGGTCCGGCCGCTATCTCGTTGCCATCACGGGGCACCTCGCTTCCGGCAAGGAACACAGCCTTCTCGGCGACGAGTTGGCCGGTGCCACTTGTTGGGGCGTGGTTCCTGAGGTGACGGTCGCGTCGATCGTCGGAGCGGACGTAATCGAGTCATGCAGGGCGCTTCGCGCTTGAGAACGCCCGGTCACCACCGTCGTCTGGTGGCAGACCTTCGAGCATGTCGCAGATCGTGGGCCGAGCCCTTTCCAGGACGACGCCGCCCTCGTCGAGGAGATGTGAGGATAGAAGGCGTTCGACGACGAACGGAAGTTCCGCATCGCGATGAATGTATCGCTTCCCAGGGCCCCGCTTGACGAAGGCTGGTCCAACGCGCTTTTCGACGCTCGCGGTGAGGCGATCGAACGACTCCATCAGTTCGAGGAAATCGGCGCTGTCGTCAACGCGGTCCAGGTCGGGTTCGTTCGCCCGGCCGCCCTCTCCCCGACGCCTGCGAATGAGCATCCTTAGAACATAGGCCCTGCCGCGGACCTTCTCGATGAGGCCCTGGAGGTACGCTGCGAGTTCATCCCACGAAGTCAGAGTCGGTGGGCCCGCGCCAGCGGGAACCCACCGGACCAGCCAACCTCCGCGCGTGAGCCAACGGGCCCCGTCAGGTTCATTGACCGGGTTAGCCAGCAGGCGCGCCTAGTATGGCGTCGACCACCTCGCTTCCGGACTTGCGCCTGAAGTACTTGATCAGCGCGTCGACGGCCCACCCCGCCGGCATCGGGCGAAAGGCTCGAACGGCGGCGCCGTACGACGATGGAACCAGGCTTCAACGGCGACCGGCGGCCGTACCAGATCCGGCGGCGTGTGCGGGCCAGCAGTGGGGCGGCGTGAAGTTGCCCGATCGCCGCAGTGGCGATCAGACGAGCCAGTGGCCGCGGGCGTATCAGCAGATCGGTAGCTGTCGCCCCAAGGCGCTGGGGTGCCGGTCCCAGCGCCCGCGTTCGCCAGGCGGGTTGTGCCCGTGAGAGGCCGCGCCGACCCGAGGCGTTCCGGTGTCCGGGGTCGGGTGCGTGGACGGCGAGCGAGTTACGGAGGATCAGCCAGCGCTGCGATCGCGGCCGACAGAGCGCGAGCATGGGCGACGACATCGGCCGCGACGTGATCGTAGGGCGTGGTGTCCATGTAGTCGGCGAGGCCCGGCTCGTGCGCAATCAGCGCGGAGTCGGGGAAGGCGGCAACCAGGGTGTCGAGGAGGCGACGGATCTCGATGGTTGCTCGGCGGGCGTGACGGCGGAGCGGTGGACAAAGGTCCAACACGGACGGCCTGGGCCGCTCTCGGCGCATGGGGGTGCAGCCCGATCAGCGTGCGGGTGACTTGCGCTTGTGGGCGTCGGCGCGACGGCGCTGGTTGAGTTCCTTGGATTCCTTGTCGCGCCAGCTCGGGCCTTCGACCTCCATGCGGGTGGCGCGCTGGATCATGCGATCGAGGATGGCCATGGTGAGGGCGGGGTCACCAAGGTAGCTGCCCCAGGCGGACAGCTTGATGTTACTGGTCATCATGGTGGAGGCACGGCCGACTCGCTGATCGACGAGGGTGAAGAGCATCTGGGCGGCGGTGGGCTCGTTGTCGGAGCGGCGGATGCGGCCGAGCCCAACGTCATCGATGATGAGCACGGGGACGCGGGAGTAGCGGCGCAGGCGCATGTCGTAGGTGTTGTCTGCGAGGCCCGCGTAGAGATCGTCCATCAGCGCGTGGAAGCGGCGGTACAGGATCTTGATCCCGGCGGCACAAGCGCGCACCGCCAGCGATTTGACGACGTGGCTTTTGCCGGTCCCCGAATTGCCGGTGAGGACGACGTCCTCGTGAGCGCGGATGAAGTCGAGCTCGGCGAGTTGCAGGACCAGGGCTTTGTCGATGGAGGGTTGAAAATCGAAGTCAAAAGTCTCGAGGGTGGGCCTGTCGGGCAGCCCCGAATCTTTGAGGCGGTGCTCGATGAGGCGGGTCTGCGTGTGCTCGGCATCGGCGGCGAGCACGTGCTCGATCAAGCCCAGGGCGGCTGGGCGCTCCTTGCGCGCCCAGGCCAGGACCTCATCGAGGGACTTGGCCAGGCAGGGCAGCCGCAGGACCTCGAGCTGCCTGCGTACACGAGCGTCGAGAGTGAGCTCGCCAGGCTTGCTCACTGGGGCTTGCTGGGATCCGTGCTCTGGCTGTCCGTCGGACATGGCATCTCCTCGGTGGTGTCGCCCGGGACTTGGGGCGTCGGCTGCTGGGCGGCGGGCGCAAGCTCGACGTCGTAGGCACGCAAGTCGCGGGGCTGGAGCCTCTCCGAGGACAGCAGACCCCGCAGCTTGTTTTCAGTCTCGGCCGCGACGTACTCGTCGAGGGTGCGCGGGCGGGCGCGGACCTCCACGATGCGCGCGACGGCGTTGGCGGAGAAAGCGCGGAAGGTGAGCGCGTGCACCATGGCGGCGGCAACGTCGGGCGCGGCGTAGTGCTCGCGCAGCTCGAGGATGCGGCGGGCGTGGTACGCGGCGGAGCGTGGGTGGGTCTCGATCAGGCCGCGCAGAAAATCGGCAGCCATCTCGCCGAGCGCGATGAAGGGCTCGCGGATGACCTCGAGCGAGGCGCCCGGGCTGGTCAGGCGCGGCGGCCGATGCGCCGGCAGGACGCTGTCGGCGCCCTTGCCCCGGGGCAGGAGCTGGTGGTGCGCGACGCACGCGAGACGTGGCCCGTAGACGAAGATCTCATTCTGGGTGATGCGGACCGGGACCAGCGCCGTGACGTGCTCGTAAGGAACGCTGTAGCGATTGCCATCCCAGTTAATGAAGCCCTCAATCGAGCAGAGGCGATAGACCACGCGCGCGGTGTCGAAGGCGTGCTTGGGCAGCGGGCGCAGCGCTTCTCGCTCCTCGGTCGCGAAGATCTCGGCGATCCGCCGGTGGCGCAATTTGGGATGGTTGCGCTGGTCGACGACCTCGGCGAGCCAGCGCTGCAACTGTGCACGCATGTCCTCGAGGTCGCGAAAGCGGCGTCCATTGAGGAAGCTCCTTTCGAGATCCCAAAAATCTCTTTCGACGAAAGCTTTGGACCAAGCTGTCGACTGCACCGGATACGAGCGGTCCACCAAGACGCTTCCGGGTAACGCATCCCTTTCACCCACTTCGGGACACGGAGTGGGATCTCGTCAACTACCGCCACAACTGGGGCGAGGACCGCGTCTACTTCCAGGACGCAGCGGGACGTCTTCGGACGCTGCCTGCCTCGTGGACGAGCGTCGTCGAACCGGACCCCATCGTCCTGCTGGGCGCTGGTCGATCGCCGTTTCGGGCGACGGATCTGCTGGAACTCGCGGTGCTGGTGGGGAGGACCAGACGATGACGGTCCTCTCGTCACAACGCCTGCCGAAGTGTCAGGGCAATTTCGCCGTGTACGTAAGGGAGTCTTCGCCGCTACGACATCTGGGTCGGACGGGCGATCGCGGTACAGACGGTCGATATATGCGCCGCAATGCCGCGGTATTCGCACCGACACACCTTCTTGACACAGCTGATGTGGCGGCATAATTATACTTACACCATGGCCAAACGTCCCGACCCCAAGATCGCCGCTCTGAAGCTGCGTGGCTGCCTCAACCCGCGACCGGATCGGGTGACCGACACGCCCTTCCAAGCGAACGATTTCTTCGATGCCCGCGACCTGGTGCAGGTCAAGTACGAGATGCTGCGTCGCGCGCGCGTCGATGGACTGCCGGTCGTCGCGAGTGCCGCGGCCTTTGGCTTTTCGCGCCCCTCGTACTACCAATCCCAGGCAGCGCTCGAGCGTGAAGGGCTACGCGGCCTCGTGCCGGCGCGTCCCGGGCCGCGCCGCGCCCACAAGCTCTCCGACGATGTCCTCGCCTTCATCGAGCGGAAGATGGAAGGCGGTGCGATCTCTCGCCCGACCGACCTGGCGTCGCTCGTCCAAGAGCGATTCGGTCGGAAGGTCCACCCGCGCAGCATCGAGCGAGCCCTCGCCCGGCAGGAAAAAAAACGGCGGAGCCCTCGGTGACGACGGTACCGCTTCACCATCTGCTCATGGAGCGCTACGAGGATCTGCGTGCTCAAGTCGTCGAGGGCCGCCCCGGGGTCAACCGCCATGGACTGGCGTTGCTGCGTCGCGAGGGAGTCGCCGCGTGGGCGGATTGCACGAACCAGTCGACGCCGCCGACAGGAAGCGAATCCGAACCGAGAGCCACGACGGTGACACCAACCCAACTCGTGGCGCTGCTGGCCTCGATGGCTCTTTCCACCTTGCAGGAGGTACCCGGATGAACATGGAAGCTCACTCGAAGATCACCGCCAGTCACCTCAAGCGGGACGCGTACCTCTACGTCCGCCAGTCAACGGTGCGCCAGGTATTCGAAAATCAAGAGAGCACCAAGCGGCAATATGCGCTACGGCAGCGTGCTATCGCACTCGGCTGGCCAGCAGAGCGCATCATCGTAATAGACAGCGATCTGGGACAGTCCGGCGCGTCGTCCGCCGATCGAGTTGGCTTCCAGCGCCTCGTCGCCGACGCGGGGATGGGGCGCGCTGGCATCGTGCTCGGTCTCGAGGTGTCACGGCTCGCACGCAACTCCGCCGACTGGCATCGCCTGCTCGAGATCTGCGCGCTGTCGCAGACCCTCATTCTCGACGAGGACGGCATCTACAACCCCTGCGATTTCAACGACCGACTGCTCCTTGGGCTCAAGGGCACGATGAGCGAAGCGGAGCTGCATGTCCTCCATGCCCGTCTACGCGGCGGCATCCTGAACAAAGCCAAGCGCGGGGAACTGCAGGGGCCACTGCCGGTCGGGCTCATCTACGACGCCCGCGGACGTGTCGTCCTCGATCCGGACGCTCAGGTGCAGTCGAGCCTTCGACATTTCTTTGCGACCTTTCGGCACACAGGCGCCGCGCGGGCTACGATCAAGGCGCTGCGCGACGAGAAGGTGCTCATGCCCCGACGCATCCGCACCGGCGCCCGGAAGGGCGATCTCGTCTGGGGACAGATCGACCACTGGCGTGCGCTGCAGCTTCTCCACAATCCGAGGTATGCGGGTGCGTTTGTCTTCGGCCGCTTCCGGTATCAGCGGCAAGCGGATGGGACGGCCAAGGTCGGGATTCTGCCTCGGGACGAATGGAAGGTGCTCTTGCCCGGCACCCACGAGGGATACATCTCCTGGGAAGAGTACGAGACCAACCAGGGCCAACTGCGGGAGAATGCCAAGGCGCACGGATCTGATCGGCGGGCCAGTCCTCCACGCGAAGGGCCTGCATTGCTCCAAGGCTTGGTCCTTTGTGGAAAGTGCGGTGCGCGGATGACCGTGCGGTACCACAGCCGCGGCACCGGCCTCCGACCGAACTACGTGTGCCAGCGAGAAGGGATCGAACGCGGGACCCCCATCTGCCAGGATGTGCCGGGCGCAGGTGTCGACGACGCCGTCGGCGACACTCTCGTTGCGATGGTGACACCCATGGCCCTCGACGTCGCGATGACGGTCCAGCAGGAACTCGCCGCGCGGGTCGACGAAGCCGACCGAATGCGTGGGCAGCGAGTCGAGCGTGCGAGATACGAGTCCGATCTCGCGCGTCAGCGCTTCATGCAGGTGCATCCGGACAATCGCCTTGTCGCCGATTCCCTGGAGGCCGAATGGAACGAGCGCTTGCGCGAGATGTCAGCCGCGCAGGAGGTCTACGAACGACAGCGCGCCGCCGATCGGACGCTCGTCGATGGGCCGCAGCGTGCGCAGATCCTCGCCCTGGCCACCGACTTTCCGAAACTCTGGCGCGATCCGCGGACATCAATGCGCGATCGGAAACGCATGGTGCGCTTGCTCATCGAGGATGTGGCCCTCGCCCGCGGCGAGACCATCGCCATGCACATTCGCTTCAAGGGCGGCACGACGCAGAGCCTGTCGTTGCCGCTGCCCAAGTGCTCGTGGGAACTTCGCCAGACCGCGCCCGAAGTCATCGCCGAGATCGACAGGCTCATCGACGAACACACCGACCGAGAGATCGCCGACATCCTCAACCAGCGAGGACGGCGCTCGGGTGAGGGACTTGCCTTCTACGCCCGGATGGTGATGCGGCTGCGTCGCGACCACGGCCTCAAGAGCCGCTTCGCTCGGCTGCGGGAAGCGGGCATGCTCCGAATCGCCGAGGCGGCCCAGCGCCTCGGCGTGTCGACATCCACCGTGAAGGCATGGCGTCGGGTTGGCCTGCTCACGGGAGTACGCTTCGACGACAAAGGGCAGTACCTCTACGCGATCCCCAGGGACGCACCGACGAAAAACCAGGGCAGCAAGCTCTCCCGACGCCTGCCAACAAACCCAGCTCTGCCTGATCGCCCGAAGGAGGTGTAGTGTGAAGCCACGCCCTTGTCATTGGGTTTTTGTGGACGGACCGCCTGCGGGTCGAAGCCGTAATGCGTGGCGAGCGCGAGCAGGCGCGGCTGATAGATGACGTCCGGACCTTCGCGGCGCGCGACGACGGCTTTCTGATTGTCGTAGCGAATGCCGTGCGGGACACCCGGGAAGTACTCGAAAGCGCGGCGGTGCCCTTCGAGCAGCGCGAAGAGATCCTCGCTCTCGAAGAGATCCGCGAAGCGACGTCGGCTGTACGACAGTGACAGCATGAAGGCGTGCACCAGCCTGGGGCCGTCGGCGAAGTCCACGCGGTACGGTGACCAGTCCTGCTCGGCCATCTCGCCCGGGCCAAAGACTGGGCGCACGCGCGACGGCTCCCGCGGCTGCAGCGGTCGCAACTTGCGCACGCGGACCTTGATGATCGAGTAGCCGCCCTGGTACCCGCTGCCACGCAGCTCCTCGAACACGCGTTGGGCGGTGATTGATGGATAGGTCGCGAGCAACTCCTTGATGCGCGCATCGTGCACGTCGATCTTCGAGGGCCGCGGTGTCGCCGCGGTCGGCTCGGGCAGCGCTGTGTGCGGTCGCGCGGCGGCCCCCTCGCCTCCGCTGACCACGCGCTGGACCAGCCCGCGCGTGACTCCGAGCGCCCGCGAGATTTCGCGCTGGGAGCGGCCTTTTCGCAATAGCTGCAAGATGTGGTGCTCAAGCTCGGTGCGCGTCTTCCAGCTGGTCATGATGCCTCCAGGGTCTTCGTCATCGTGTCGAGCAGCGTGCGCAGCACGGGCGCAGCGGCGCGAAGCTGGCCCGCGATCTCCTGGTCGTGCGGCGGTGGCAGGCGGGCTGGTGGCCGATCGAGCAGGCGTGCGCGCAGCCGCGCAGCCACGCGCTCGAGCAGCGCCAGATCGGCCGTGTACGCGTCCGCGTCCGAGCGCGGGCACGAGCGCCCTGGCGACTGGGCCTGCGCCGATCGGCACAGGCGCTCGATCTCCTCCGCCGTCGCTGGCTGCAAGCGCTCGGTGGCGGCGACCAGCTTTGCCGACGCGCGCGTGCTCATCCCGTCGCGGGCAATGACCCTGGCGACTGTCTGCTGTATGCCGCGAGGCAAGCGCGCCACTTCCCGCGCCGCCGTCGGGCTGACCAGGCCCAGCCGCACATCCATCTGCACCTCCGGCGCGAGCGCCTCGACCAGCAGCAGGCGGCGACTGACCCACGACTGGTGACGGCGCAACAGCTGCGCGACGTCGGCTTGGACGAGTCCGTGCTCACGCACGAGGGCGCGCACCACCCACGCCTCCTCGAGCTCGCACAGGCCCCCGCCCCCTCGGTGCAAGCTGAGCAACGCCGCCAGTGCCCGCGGCTCGTCGACATCGAGCACGCGTACGATCAGCCGCGACGGCCACGCGTGCGCCGCCGCCGCCCGCCGCCGGCGAAAGCCATCGATGATCTCGAGACCGCCATCGCCATCCCGGAACGCCACCAGTGGGCTCAACTGGCCGTAGTGCCGAAGCGACGCCGCCATCTCCTGGTCCGATGGCGGCAACAGCCGCACCGCCGAGAGGCGATCGCCGATCTCGGCCGGGCTGAGCTCAATCGGGTCCTGCTGGCTGCGGGTCATGTCCTGGGGCCGACGGTGCCAGCCCAGGACTCGCGGCTCCATCTGGGATTGCGCCGCTCGGGGCAGGACTCTGGCTGTTTCCCCCGTGATTCCCATGGCTTGACTGCTCAACTGGGATTGCGGAGTCACGCACCAGGACTCGGCCGAAAAGCCCAAGGATCACCGCAGCTTTGGTCCCCATCTGGGATTGCACGACATCCCAGGGCACTTGATCGAGCGGCGATGGTGAGCGCGCTGGTGCCGCTGTCGGCGTGCCGTCGAGCGCCGCCGTCCATCGCCGCCCGACGAAGTAATCAGGATTGCGCCGCCGCCACTGGGCCTGCTTGCGCACGCGGCGCCCCTGCTGGCACTGCGGCTCCGAGCACGCGTACTGCCGACTACCCACGCGGACGTCTGGCTGGAACCAGCATCCGCACAACGAACACGGCCGCTTCCGAGCCATGGCACCGACGCTGCCCCGGCGGCGGCTCCGCCGCTCGCCTATCCGGGGCGCATGCCTTCAATCCACCCGTCGGCGCCAGCTGGCCGCCGCCAGCGATCGCCACGTCCTCGCTGTGGCACTCGACCGGCCCGCTGGCCGCCGCGATCGTGGTGGCTCGCCAAACCGCCGCCCCGGCGATCTGGCCACCCGCTCGTCGCCGCGGCGGTGGTCAGCCAGACCGCCGCCAGGTGGTCAGAAATCAACCGCCGCTAAAGGTCGGTTGCGGACCTGGCAGGCACGGCGGCCTTGGGTGCATGCCATGAGCGCTGCCGCCGAGCTGGTGCGCGAGGCGCTCCGGGACCCTGCGGTCCGCGAGGAGATCAAGGCCATCGTCGTCGACGCGCGCCAATCCGACTCGGCGAACGATGTCGAGACCATCGAGCCGCTGATCGACGCGCGCGAGGCGGGCAAGATCTTGGGGATGTCGGCGCCAGCAGTCCGCGCGGCCGCGTTCCGCAAGACGCTCCCGAGCGTTCACGTGGGCCGCCTGCTGCGCTTCAAACGTAGCGAGCTGACCTGTTCGGCGCGCCGCTAGGGTCTAATCGCAGCGCCTCCTGCTGGCGCTGCGGACGATCAAGGACGATGCTCCTTGCCGCCTTTCGGGGCGAGCGGTGACGTTGGCAGCGGCTGCTCGAACTGGCTCTTGAGGTGAACGCCAATCACGTCGAGGATGCGGCTGGCTCGCTCGACCGTGATTCCGTGATACTCGTTGCGCTCGTCGCGCGAAACCTGCGACTCGTGGACGGCGAGACGCTCCGCG
>JANPCZ010000008.1:0-36824 GCA_031431215.1 Myxococcales bacterium | reverse complement strand
GCTGGCCCGAGGGGTTCACCGGGTTCGCGAGGAGATGCTGCGCCACGCGGACGCCTGGGCTGCGAAAGCAGGCATGGAAGCCGTGCATCTGGGAATGCTGCACGTACTTGGGCTGCGGGGACCGACCCGGATGAGCGACCTCGCCAAGCGGACGGTCATCGCCTCGCCGACGCTCACGCGGCGGGCACAGCAACTCGAAACGATGGGGCTGGCGCGCCGGGAGCGCTCCGAAACATCGAATCGCGAAGTGCTCCTGACCTTGACGGACGCGGGTCAACGCGCGTTCGAAGAGTCGTTTCGCTATATCCACGACGAGCACGCGAAGTACTTCGACGGCCGCCTGAAGCCGAACGAGCAGCAGCAGCTCCTCACCCTGCTTGAACGCCTGGTCTGACCGCCCTGCGCACCGCCCACTCGGGGGGCACTGGCCTCACCCGAGAACTGAAAGTCGCCCCCCCGAGATTTCTCTGTGCGGCGGGGGCCCGGGCCGGGTAGAACCCCGCCATGGCCGAGAAGAAGATCGCAACCAAGACCCCGAAGACCACCGCCGCGAAGGCTCCGAAGCCCGCCGCTGCCCCCGGCGCCGTGTCCGCCAAGGCTCCGACCCGGACGCCCGCGACGCCGCCGGCCGGACCAGACGACGTCAAGTGCCGCGCGCCCAAGTGCAAGCAGGTCGCCCGCGCCAAGGGTTACTGCCGCAAGCACTACATGGGTTGGCGGCGCGGCGATGTGGGCGCGAAACACCGCTACAAGATCTGCAGCAAGGAAGCCTGTCGCAAGCCGTCGCTGCCGGGTGGCCGCTGCGCCGAGCACAAGAAGGGTGTCGAGGCCGCGCCCGCGGCCTGATGGACAAGATCGTCATCAAGGGCGGCGCGCGGTTGCGCGGCGAGGTGCGGGTGTCCGGTGCCAAGAACGCCGCATTGCCGATCCTGGCGTCGTCGCTGCTGGCCACCGCGCGTTCGACTTACCGGAACGTGCCCGAGCTAGGCGACGTGCGCACCATGAAGCGCTTGCTTGGCGATCTGGGTGCAGTGGTCGAGGGCGGCGGCGTGACCCACGTGGACACGTCGCACATCACGAAACTTGAGGCGCCCTACGAGCTGGTCAAGACCATGCGCGCCTCGGCGCTGGTGCTGGGACCGCTGGTGGCCCGTCACGGTGAGGCGCGCGTGTCGTTGCCGGGCGGCTGCGCCATCGGGGCGCGGCCCATCGACCAGCACCTCAAGGGCCTTGCGGCCATGGGCGCGCGGGTCGAGCTTGAGCACGGCGTGGTGCGGGCCAGGGCGCGCCGGTTGCGCGGCGCCACCATCGTGTTCGACGTGATCACGGTGACCGGCACCGAAAATCTCATGATGGCCGCGGTGCTGGCCAAAGGCCGCACCTCGCTGGAGAACGCCGCGTGCGAGCCCGAGGTCGAGGAGCTGGCGCGCGTGCTCAACAAGATGGGCGCGCGTGTGCAGGGCGCAGGCACGCCGGTCATCAACATCGAGGGTGTCGACGAAGTTCACCCGGTCGATCACGCCATCATTCCGGATCGCATCGAGGCCGGGACATTGATGGTGGCGGCGGCGCTCACGCGCGGTAACGTGCTCATCCGTGACGTGCAGACCGAGCACCTTGAGGCGGTCATGGCCAAGCTGCGCGCCGCCGGTGTCGAGCTGTCGGTCGAGGAAAACGGTGTGCGCGTGCGCGGCCACGATGACATCAAGCCCGCTGACATCGCCACACGGCCGCACCCGGGTTTCCCGACCGACATGCAGGCGCAGTTCATGGTGCTGATGACCCGCGCGAAAGGCCAGTCGGTGCTGACCGAGAACATCTTCGAGAACCGGTACATGCACGTACCCGAGCTTGGTCGCATGGGCGCCGACATCGTCATCGAGGGCCGGACCGCCGTGGTGCGCGGTCCGACCAAGCTGAAGGGCGCCAAGGTCATGGCCACGGATCTGCGCGCATCCGCGTGCCTGGTTCTGGCCGGGCTCATCGCCGAGGGCACCACCGAGGTGTCGCGCGTCTATCACCTGGACCGCGGCTACGAGCGTCTCGATCGCAAGCTGCGGGCGCTGGGCGCGAACATCCGCCGTGCGCGAGGCTCGTTGTGAAAAGACCGGCCGTGAAGAAGCAGGCGGCGCCGGTGACCGCGGCCAGCAAAGCGGCGCCGCTGCCGTCGGTGCGGCGGCAGGGCATCGTGACGCTGGCTCTGCCGCAGGGTCGCATCCTCGACGAGGCGGCGCAGCTGTTTGCCCGCGCCGGCATCGATCTGTCGCCGGTCAAGCAGGCCAAGGCCGAGCGGCGGCTGATCGTGTCGCTGGATGCCGCGAAGATACGCGTGCTCATCGTGCGCGACACCGACGTGCCGGCGTACGTCGAGCACGGCGCCGCCGACATCGGCATCGCGGGCGGCGACGTGCTGGACGAGCAGGGCCGCGACCTGTACGAGCCCCTGGATCTGGGCATCGGCCGTTGCCGCATGGTGGTCGCCGAGCCCCAGGACCACCCGGTCGATGAGTCGGCCCACCTGCATCTGCGCTACGCCACCAAGTTCCCCGAGATCACCCGGCGCCACCTGCAGGCGCGCGGCACGGTCGCCGAGATCATCAAGCTCTATGGCTCGATCGAGATCGCGCCGCTGGTGGGGCTTGCCGATCGCATCGTCGATCTAGTGTCGACCGGCGAGACCCTGCGCCAGCACGGGCTGCGCGAGATCGAGACCATCATGCTGGTGAGCGCGCGTCTGTGTGTCGGCCGCGCCGCTGCCAAGCTTCTGCCCGAGCGTATCGATGATCTGGTGCGCCGGCTGCGCGCTGCGCTGAAGTAGCGCGATGGCGCGGCTACCGCCGGTGGTCTGGATGTTCCCGGCGGTGCTGCCCCCGGAAGGTGGCATCGTGCGCGGGCGTGCCTTGCGGCGGGATCCCGATCGCGGTGGCGTGTTGGTGCGCAACACGCGCTCCATCGTGTTCACGCATGAGATGCCGAACGCCGAGGTGCGGGTTGCGGCGTTCGGCAAGGTCATCCCGGCAAAGGCGGACGGCGAGGGGTTCTTCATCATCGAACTGCCCGGGCCGCTGCCCCTGGGTGAAGTGCGGCTACAAGCGTTTCTCGGTGCCGGCGCAGAACCGGCAGGCGAGGGGACGGTGAAGGTCGTGCCAGCGCACGGGCTGTCGGTGGTGAGCGACTTCGACGACACCATCGCGCAGAGCAACGTGTGGCGCCGATGGAAGCTGCTGCGGACGGCTCTGTTCCGCAACGAGAACCAGCACCCCCCGGTGCCGGGCATGGCCGACCTGTACCAGCGCCTCGCCGCTGGTCCGGTGCACGCGTTCCATTACCTGTCGGCGTCGCCGGTGGGGCTACTGCGGCGGACCGAGAGATTCCTGCGCATGCATGGTTTTCCCGCCGGGGCGGTGCTGCTGCGCCACCTGGAATCCGATCCGCTGGACACGCTCGCGTTCAAGCCGAAGCGGATCGAGGACATCGCGCGCGCCTTGCCTGGGCACCGCCTGGTGCTGTTCGGCGACAGCGGCGAGAAGGATCCCGAGGTGTTTGCGGCCATGCGCGCAAGGCTCGGCGATCGGGTGCTCGCGGCGCTGGTGCGCCGGGTGGCATCGGGCCGCTCGCAGGCGGCTGACGCCCCTCGCTTCGCCGGTCAGCACCTATTCGACGAGCCCGCGGCGGCGGCCGAGCTGGCGCGCCTGGGCGTGCTCACTTGAGCGCGATGGGACCGGGTCAGCGAATCAGGCGAAACGTCCCCATTCCTTCGGGTCGGTAGACCCGGAAATCAGCCTCCCCTCCGGTCAAGCATCTGCCACAAAGCATCCTGTGCCAGGGACGAGAAGCCGAGCAGGTACATCGCCTCGGTCACGGCTGGCCACACCGTGGCGAGCGGATCCTTCAGGCCCCGGAGCGTCCGCACGCACTGTTTATGCCACTGGTCACCGCTGGAAAGCACGGCGACCAAGGGGCCAGCATCGACCAGGATCATCCGGGGCGACGCGGTTTTCTACGCCGTTCCAGTTGCTCGCGAAAGCGAACGCCGGTCTTCTGAGATAGGCCGGGAGATCCCCCGGCTGCGACGCCGATGAGATCGGCGATCATCGAGTGTGCGGAGCGGGCCTCCTCGGTCTCGGTGGCGAACCGGGCGATGGCGTCGCGGACAACCTCGGAACGGTTTTTGCCCGTTCGGCGCGTGAGCCGCTCCAGCTTTCGCTGGGTTACGGCATCGAGACGTAGGCTCAAGGTCAGAGTCTTACAAGAATGCATTACGTCGTGCCCGCGGCTGCAAGGCGCACCGGCGAGTACCTCACTTGAGTACCAACGCTCGTTCGTCGGCCTCGGGACGGTGCATGCGCCGGTAGATTAAGTGGTACAGCGGCGCCAGCAGCGCGGCGATGAGCACGAGGCTGGCCATCTCGAGCGTGAACGCGAGGTGCTCGGTCAGGAGGGTGGTCTTGCCATTCTTCATCCACGGCACCGCCGCCACCACGAACGACGACCACAGGGCGTTGACGTAGTCGATGGGGATGCGCCCGACCCAGATCTTGTTGTGCCACCAGATCTCGCCCTTGCGGAAGCGCCGCAAGCCGTAGTGCGGATTCCACAAGAACCACAGAAAGTCCCACACCGCTGCCCACAGCAGGTACGAGGCAATCAAGCGTGCCTCCAGCCCTAAAGACCACGGCTGTCCGAACGCCAGGCCGACGTGGAAGCTGGCGAGCGGCACAAAGAACATGATGGCGTGGTAACCGGTCAGCGGCTTGCCCGACAGCAGGAACGAGAACACGCGCGCGTACCACGGCCTTACGCGGTACCAGGTCGGCAGATCGGCGGCCCAGCCGTTGGGCCCCTCGATCTCGATCTCGACCAGGGCGAACAGGAGAGCGTACACGAACAGGAACGCGCTGCGCGGGGCCTGCGCTACCAGGGCGGCCAGGAGGTCCTTGAGCATGGTTGGCCTACGATAGACTGTTCGCAATGCGAATTCTCTATGGAGTGGTCGGCGAGGGCATGGGGCATGCGATGCGGTCGCGCGTGGTGCTGGACGAGCTGTGCAAGACGCACGAGGTGCAGGTGGTGGTTTCGGGGCGTGCGTACGATTACCTGAAGACCCGCGCCAGCGAACAGCTCGGCGTGCACAAGATCTGGGGCCTTACCCTGGTGTACGAGGACAACGAAGTGCAGAAGTGGCGCACCGTCGCGCACAACCTCAAGGGCGCACTCACGGGGTTGCCCCAGAATGTCCGCGCGTACGTCGAGTTGGTCGAGCGCTTCGCCCCGGACGTGGTCATCTCGGACTTCGAGACCTGGAGCTACCTGTTTGCCCAGCGCCACGGCGTGCCCGTGATCTCGGTCGACAACATGCAGATCATCAACCGATGCACCCACACACCCGAATTGCTCGCGGGCGTGGAGGACGAGTTCCGCTTGACCAACGCCATCGTCAAGGCCAAGGTCGCGGGCGCGTTCCACTACCACATCACGACGTTCTTCTACCCAGAGGTGCGCAAGCCCGACACCACGTTGCACCCGCCCATCCTGCGCCCGGAGATCCTGGCCGCGCGCGGCGAGCCTGGCGGCCACCTGCTGGTGTATCAGACGTCGACCTCGAATGCCGCGCTGCCAGAGATCCTGAAGCGCAGTGGTCGCGAATGCCGTGTCTATGGCCTGCGCCGCGATCTCAAGGATGAGGTCGTTGACGGCAACCTGCGCTACCGGCCGTTCTCGGAGGGCGGCTTCATCGACGATCTGCGGACGGCGGCTGGGGTGGTAGCCAGCGCCGGTTTCACGCTGATGGGGGAGGCTGTGTATCTGCGTCGCCCGATGCTGGCGGTGCCGCTGCGCAAACAGTTCGAGCAGGTGCTGAACGCGCGCTATCTGGAAAAAGCCGGCTATGGTCTTGCCGCCGACGAGCTCGACGAGCGCCGCCTGGCCGAGTTCATCGAGCGCCTGCCCGACTTCACCGGCAACCTCGCCGGCTACCAGCAAGACGGCAATCGGGATCTGCTGCGTGGGGTGGCGGGCAGCCTGGCTGCGGCTACTACCAGGACCTGAACGTGCGGGCAGGTCTTGTGAAGGATCTCCGTTCCATAGGCGTCGAACCGCTTTACCTTTGTTGGGATCCGAGTGAGAGTCGCGCGGCTTTTAACGGATTCCAGGCGAATAGAAAGGACTCGATCATGAAGACGCGGCTACTAGGAATGTTGCTTCCATTGACCTTGCTCGGCCTTGGCGCATGTGACGACGACGGCGGCGCCAAATCCGCCGACTCGGGGATGAACATGATGGCCGACGGCGCCGCTGGGACCGGTGGCGGCGGGGCTGCCGGCGGCGCGGCAGGCGGCGCGGCAGGTGCCCGCGGCGGCTCGGGCGGCGGTGGCGCGGCAGGTGGTGCGGGCGGTGCCAGCGTCGCCGATGCAGGCGCGACCGACATGCGGGCAGTTGATGGAGCGGCCACCGACGCGCGGCCAGGTGATGGACCGTCCACCGATGCGACGGCGCCAGCCCTCGAAGTGGGCAAGCTGCCTGACGTGGGCCCGGGCATGGCGATGGCCAAGGCCGTGGCGACGATCGCCTCGACCAGCATGAGCACGGTGACGGGCACTGCCACCTTCGAGGTGACGGGCACGATGGTGAAGCTGACCCTGGCGGTGGCCGGGGCGCCCGAGGGCATGCACGGCTTTCACATCCACGCCGTCGGTGATTGCGGTATGGACGGCAACGCCGCCATGGGCCACTGGAACCCGCTCAACATGAGCCACTCGATGTTCACGGGGGCCATGCACCACCTCGGCGACATCGGCAACGTCACGGCGGCAGCCGACGGCAAGGTTGCTTTCACGTTCATGACCGACCAGTGGAGCATCGGCACCGGCGCCATCAATGACATCGTCGGCAAGGCAGTCATCTTCCACGCGATGCCGGACGACTTCATGACCCAGCCGACGGGCAACGCCGGCGGCCGCATCGGCTGCGGCATCATCACGAAGATGTAGTCCCGCTCTTCGGGAAATCAGGGGCGGCCCGACAATCTTGTCCGGCCGCCCTTTATTTTTCCTGACGACTGGGCAAAATGGCGGGCGCAATGGCCGGCGTGGACCTTCGTGACGAGCTTCGCCGGGAACTCGTACGCCACCCGCGCGTGGTTCACCAGCACCTGTACGACGGAAGCGAGGCGCGGGCGCGGCTAGGTGACGTCGTCCCCCCGTTCATCCCGTTCCGCGGCGAGGGCTACACCTCGGCGATGTGGGTGCTGGACTGGGACCATCGGCTGCCATCCCGTGAGCTGATTCTGCGGGTGTACGCCTTCTACTCGGACGAGGCGCGGCAGCGCGGGCGCAAGACGCTGGCCGCGCGCGAGGCCGAGGTCGCCCGCGAAGATCTCTTCCCCGAGTTCGACGTACCCGACTTCAGCGGGCTGTTTGCCGACGAGGCCTACGAGGCCGAGTTGACCGCGGACGGCACGCCCAAGAAATTTCGTCTGGTGAGCGAGTGGCGGCGCGAGGTCGAGCCGAAGCTCGGGCAGCGGGCCGAGGAGATCGTGCGCGCCTCGCAGGCTTTCAAGGAACTGGCAAGCCAGGTGCGTACGCGGGCACCCGGACTCGGTGATCTCGAGTCGGCCGAATGGGCGCCGCCGCCCGAGAGCGGCCACAAGCGCTGGGGCATCGACGTTTGGTATCTGCGCAGCTTCAACGGCATGGTCGGCGAGGGCACCGCCTTCCTGGTCGACCTGCAGGACGAGAAAGTCATCAGCCAGCGCGAGTTCCAGTTCCGTTCCGGGTAGCCGCGGTGACGCGTGTGTGGTTGGCAGAGCCGGGTTAGCGTCGCGGGCGCGCTCGCGCTGGTCGCGGGTGTGCCCGGCGGCCGCGCGTTCGCGCACGATGAGATGGTGAGCGCGTCCGAGGTCGATGTCTTGGGTGCGACCCTGCTGTGGAAGGTGGACGTGGGCCTGCAGGGACTTGGCAAGCTGGTCAAGTTGCCCGCGCCCGAGATCGATCTTGACGAGGACCAGTTGCAAGCCATCAAGCCCGAGATCGCGCGCGTCCTCGCTGGCGGGCTGGTCGTGGTCCTGAATGGCCACAGGGTCGTGCCCGTGGTGGGTGCGCTGGTGCCGCGCTACGAGCCGTTCGTGGCCTCGGGTGCGCCCTACATCGCGCGCGTGTCGCTCGAACTGCGCTACACGGCACCCGAGCCCATCGCGTCCCTGGCGGCCGACGTGCGCTGGTTCGCTGATCTGACGTCGCAGCATCGGGCCGTGGTGGACGTGCGGTGGGACGGGCAGCGTCGCCAGCTGGTGCGGCTGGGGCCGTCGCACATCGACCTTGTACGCGGCCAGGTGAACCCGACCGTGACCGGGGTGGCGATCGAGTTTGCGCGCTGGGGGGCTCACCACATCTTCATCGGCTACGACCACATCGCTTTCCTGCTGGCGCTGCTGCTGGCGGTCGGCCGCTTCGGCGAGTTGCTCAAGATCATCACCGCGTTCACGGTCGCGCACAGCTTGACGCTGGGGCTCGCGGCGTTCGACGTCATCTACCTACCCACGCGTGTTAGCGAGAGCCTGATCGCCGCGTCCATCGTCTACGTAGCGGCCGAGAACCTGCTGCGCAGAGACGGCGACAGTGCGCGCCACCGCTGGCGGCTCACGTTCGGGTTCGGCCTGGTGCACGGACTGGGCTTCGCCGGTGTGCTGCAGGAGCGGCTTGCGGATCTGCAAGGCCGGTTGGTGTTGCCGGTGCTGTTCTTCAACCTGGGCGTCGAGGTCGGCCAGGTGATCATCGTGGCACTGGCATTTCCGTCGCTGGTCTGGCTGCGGCGCGTGCGTCTGCCCGTGGGCGGCGAGGCTGAACGTCGGCAGCGGTCGCTGCGCATCGTGCGGGTGGGCTCGCTGCCGATTCTGCTGCTGGGCGTGGCCTGGCTGGCACAACGGCTGTTGTCATGAGTGTCGCCTGGCTCGTCGATCTGGAGGCGGCGCTTGCGCGGGCGCGCGGCACCAAGAAGTTGGTCCTGGTTCACTTCACGCAGGCGGGGCGGCCGCTGTGCGAGGCCATGGCGAAGGAGACGCTGGCGGCGCCGCCTGTGATCGTCAGGCTAGGTGCGCGCTTCATCGCGGTGAAGGTGGACGCGGCGGCCCGGCCCGACGTGTTCGCCTCCCTGGTTGGTGGGCGCGGCGCGCTGGCCACAGCCGTGGTGGACGACGGCCGCGACGTGGTGTCGGTGTTGCCAGGCTTCGCCCCGGTTGACGTGTTCACGCGCTTTCTCGACGACGCACTGGCGGGATACCCGCGGCTGCTGGCGGCACGCAAGGTGGCAGCCCGGCGCCCCACGGATGTGACCGCGCAGGTGGAACTGGGCGATGCCTACGATACCCTTGGTAGCGACAAGCGCGCGCAGGAGACCTTCGCCACCGTGGTGACCGTGTTCGTGGCCACGCCGCCGTCCGTGTCGCCCGGGCCGCCGTCCGCGACGGCGCGTGCCGTGGCATCCGCCCACGAGCGCCTGGCGCGTTTGCTCATCACTCGTGGGCGCAACCTGGAAGCGCGGCCGCATCTGGACGCCTACCATGCGCTCGATCCGGCGAACCACTGCGGGCGGCTCGATCGGGCGCTGGTCACGGAGGGCCTGGTGCTCGCGGTCGAGCGCAGCCTGCGCGACGCGCGCCGCATCCTCGAGGATGTCCGCCGACGATTTCCCGCGTGCCGCGACGGCGACCGACTGCTGCTGGCTCTGGGGCTCGTGCACCACGAACTCAAGGACGATGCCCAGGCGCTGGCCACGCTCGACGAGCTCACCCGGCGCTACCCGCGCTCGCGTTTCGTCACCGCGGCCACCGACCAGATAGGTCACATCAGGAACCCGCAGGCGGATCACCAGCATTGACGGCGCCGGCGGGACGGACGAGAAAGGCCACGGATTCTCAATGCCCGAGCGGAGACACCATGGTTGATGCCAGCGTTTCGCGACGACGATTCCTGGGTGCGGCTGGTGCCACGGTTGCCGCGGTGGGGGTGACGTCAGGGGTGGGTGCGGGGCTTGGCCGGGCTGCTGCCAAGGACGACCAGATCATTCTGGGCACCGGCAAGCACAGGTACCAGTGGATGAAAGACTGGGCGAAGTTGCCGTCAGGGATGAGCTTCGGCAACACGCACGGTTGCGTGGTCAGCGATTCGAAGGGCCGCGTGTACATGAACACCGACACCGACAACGCGGTGATTGTCTTCGACGGGGCCGGCAAGTTCATCAAGGCGTGGGGCAAGGACTTCAAGGGCGGCTCGCACGGCATGGCGATGGTCAGGGAGGGCGGCAAGGAACTGATGTGGCTGGCGCACATCGGACGCCACGAGGTCGTCAAGGTCACCCTCGACGGCGACGTCCTGATGACGCTGCCGTTCCCCGACAAGGCCGGTGTGTACAAGAAAGCCGACGAGTACAAGCCAACCAGCGTCGCGGTGGCGCCGAACGGCAACCTGTACATCAGCGACGGCTACGGCCTGTCGTGGGTGCACCAGTACACCCCCAAGGGCGAGTACGTGCGGTCGTGGGGCGGCAAGGGCGAAGAGCCCGGCAGGATGCGCACGCCGCACGGCCTGTGGGTCGACACGCGCAAGAAGGAACCAACCCTCATCGTGTGCGACCGCGAGAACCACCGCCTGCAGATCTTCGATCTCGAGGGCAAGCTGCTCGACATCGTGACCGACGATCTGCGCCGTCCGTGTCACATCCAGCAGCACGGCGAGGACATGGTGGTCGCCGATCTCGGCGGCCGGGTGACCATCCTCGACAAGAACAACAAGGTCATCACCCACCTGGGCGACAACGCGGATCCGGCCCTGCGGGCGGTGAACAAGGTGGACAAGGAAAAGTGGAAGGACGGCGAGTTCATCTCGCCCCACTGCGCCCACTGGGACGCCAAGGGCGATCTCTACGTCCTCGACTGGAACTTCCTCGGACGCATCACCAAGCTGAAGAAGCTGGCCTGAACCGGACCGCCGCGTCGGGCTGCTACTCGGTCGCTTTCGGGTGTCCGACACTCGCCCTGGTGATGTGAACGATCTGGCGCGCGTCCTCCGGGCAATACCACACCCTACCAGCGCCGGTGACTTCGTGTTGCCATTGTTCGAGCTTCAGCCCCTTGAACTCCTTCATGGAAAGCACGCCTTGCAGGCGACTCACCCGACCAGGGTTGGACGAGCGATCTCGCGGCGCCCGGACCAGGTGAGCCCAGACGTCGAACATCGGGCCTGGCGCGGCGGCACATAGCTCCTCCCATCCTTGCGCCGCGGAGTTGTCGCCGAAAACCAGCTTCCACTCTCCTTTGCGCGGAGGTGGCGCAGCGCGATCACCTCTTCGAGGCACGGCGTGCAACTGGAGAGGGTCGCGGCACAGGTAGTTCGGATCCGGCCAGGATCGGACGTTTGAGGTCGGCGGCGAGTGCCGGATCGGCGTGAACGAGCGCGGTGGCCTTCCAGTCGCTCACCAGCTCGTCGAGCTTCGCAAAGTTGCCCAGGGAAACACACGCCTGCAAGATCGCTACGAACGCGCCCTCGAACCCGGAACGATCGTGCGAGGGCAGGAATCGCACCCAGGGAAAGTGGCGCTCCAGCAGCGCGGATCGAGTCACGCCTTGGGGTACAGCGGCCACTGCGTCGCTGAGCAATTGCATGCCCATCGCATGTACCGCGGTGGCGGATGCGGCTCGGGATTCGAGCGACAGTCGCAACGATGGCTTGCCACCAGTTCGGAGGAGGAGCACGTCGTGCTTTTCGATCTTCCGCACCACCTCCTTCGGCCGGCGCAGGAAGTCACTAAACGTCACGGCATGGGCACTCATGCCCGTAATTATATCAGAAGATTGTCAGATAACCCGTGTGGCGCACGTGAAGAACATCTGAACCATCTCCTCGCCACCCGCACCACCCCACTCCCCGCCGTGCGGGGAGTGGCCAGGGTGACGGGTAGAGGCTATCTCTGCAGCTGGATTCCCAGGAAGATCGCGTTGCTCTTCAGGCCGGCGACGTCGCCATGCTGAAACCCGAGCGCGAGCCGGGCCGCGTAGGTGTCGATGAGGTAGCCGAGCTGCGCGTCGATGAGGCTCCAGTTCTTGTCGGCCTGGTCCTTGGCCATCTGCACGCGCACCAGCGGCTGGAACATGCCCCAGCCGACCCGCTGAGCGATGAGGTAGCTGGCCAGTGCGAATGAGTGCCACTTCACCGTGTCGTACTTGCCCTGGAACTTGTAGAAAGCGGCCTCGACATCGAGAACGCCCGCGCCGAGGTTCTTCTCGAACAGCACGTCGGCATTGATCTCGACGAAGTCGTCGGTGGCGGCGGCTCCCGGGAGCGTGGGCATCATGCCCGGCAGCGGCGCGGCCGGGATCATCACCGGGGCCGCAGAGCCCTTCTTCTTGAACTGCCCGCCCACACCAATGGCCAGGATGTCCTTGGCGCCGTAGTAGGTCGAGCTGTTGTAGTAGCCGGGCTCCGGGTTGATGAGGCTCAGGTTCAGGCGCCCCGAGTACAGCGGGCTCGTGCCCTTGTCGTGCAGATCGAACGCCGACAGATAGTACTTGAACAGACCGCCGTTGAACTGCCCCCACACTGTGGCGCCGTCGTTGCGGCCGAACGGGCCTTGGTTCGGTCCCATGGGTGCGCCCGGTCCGTAGAAGCCCGGGTAGTTCCACGGCGCCATGAACCACGGACCCGAGAAGTTCGAACGATCCGACGGCACCAGCATGCGGCCGAACCACACGTTGAACGCGTCGTGGAACTCGAACTTGCCGATCAGGTCGAGGATGCTGGCCATGCCCTGGATGCCACCGCCGTAGTTACCGAAGGTAGCGACGAAGTCAGCCTGCCACTTGATGTACTTGTGCACTGATCCAGCGAACAGCACGTCCACTTCGCCGCCGACGTCGAGGTCGTTCAGCTTCTTGCCGTTGCCGACGGCGTTGTTGAAGCGCATCCAGATGTTGTTGCCCATGGCCTTGTGCTTGGGGTGCAACTCCTCCGGCATCTCCTCGTGGTGCTCGGCCGGCGGTGGTGGGGCGACGTCCACCGGGGGCGGGGGCGGCGGGGGCGGCGGGGGCGGCGGGGGCGGGGTCGCAACGGCTGGTGCTGGTGCTGGCACCGGCGCCTCCTGTGCTTGTGCCGTTCCGGCCTGGCCGACCAACAACGCGAACAACCCGCTGCCTACCAGCGCGCTGGTCAAGCCCCTAGCAAACCTATTCTCGAAACTGGTCATGGACTCTCCTCTGGTTTTTTTTGACTGGCGAAGAGGTTTCGATCGCTCCCGCCGACAGGAATCTGACGCCGCCACCATACCCGCGTGGTGTTAACAGCGGATTTCGTATCGATGAAGCTTTGGTAACTTGTTAACGCCCGGTTCACGCGTCGAAGCGCACCGGCTTTTCCCACACCGCCAGCACCAGGCAGCCGCCGGGACTGCGCACGGCGTGGGCGCTGCCGGGCAGGTTGATCACGAAGGCCCCCGTGGCGTACTGGCCGCGCTCGTCCTCCTGGGACCCGGCGAGCACGTAGATGTGCTCGTAGCCGACGTGCGTGTGGCGCGGCACCGAGGCGCCCGGCGCGTAGCGCAGCAGCGCCGAGGACGGGCCCTGTGGATCGCCGCTGTCGTACAGCGTGTGGATCTCTATGCCGGCGCGGAACGGCAGCCACGGCAAGAGATCGGCTTCCGCCACGACACGGCGCAGATCCGCGACGACGATCGACCCCGGCGCTCCAGAAGATCGCGGCGCCTTCACGCGATCACCCGCACGACGTCGCCGACGGTTGCAGTCCAGCCGACGATGCCATCCTGAGCGCGCACCATCGCCAGCGTCGCGGCCTTGAACTCCGGGAAGTAGCTTTCGGTGGCGTCCTCGACCAGTAGGCAGTCGTAGCCGCGATCGTTCGCCTCGCGCATCGTGCTTTGCACGCACACCTCGGTGGTCACACCGGCGATGACCAGCCGGCGGACGCGCCGAGCCGATAGCTCGTCCGCCAGTCGGGTCCGGTAGAAAGCGCCCTTGCCGGGCTTGGGGATCACGACCTCGCCCGGGATGGGTTTGACCTCGGGGGCAAAGTCGTTGCCCGGTTCACCGAGGATCAGGATGCGACCCATCGGGCCGGCGTCGCCGATACGCAGTTGCCCGCGGCCCCGGGTGCGCTTGGACGGCGGGCAGTCCGACAGATCGGGCATATGCCCTTCCTTGGTGTGGATGATGGGCAACCCGGCGTCCCGGAACGCCTGCAACAGGCGCAGCACCGCCGGTAGGATCGCGCGCAGCGGCCGCACGTCGTTGCCCAGCGCGGCCCCGAAGCCGTCGGGTTCGAGGAAGTCGCGCTGCATGTCGATGATCAGCAGCGCGGCGTTGCCGTCGGCGGGAAAGGGGTAGGGCAGGGCGGTGTCGATGCTGCCCAGATTCTGTTTGGTGGTCATGCGTGTGCGTGTCCTGCCATGTGCTGGCCTATGACCGCAATGTTTGCGGTGGCGGCGGAGGTTTCGTGGACCACCCGGCCCTCGCTCATGACCAGGATGCGATCGGCGAGCGCGAAGATCTCGTCGAGGTCGGCGCTGACCAGCAGCACGGCCGCGCCACGATCGCGCGCGTCGCGAATGCGGCCGTGAATCTCGGCCACCGCCCGGAAGTCGAGTCCCATGCAGGGATTGGCGGCGATTAGCACGGAAACCTCGCCGCCTAGCTCGCGCGCCAGCACCGCGCGTTGCACGTTACCGCCGGACAGCGTGCCGATGTGCGCGTCGGGTGACGGCGTACGCACGCCGAAATCGGCAATCTTGCGCACCGCCGCGCGCCCGATCTCGCGATGTGAGACGCCCCAACGGACCACCGTGAACGGCGCCCGATCGAAGTCGGGGAAGGCCATGTTCTCGGCCACGCTCATGTTCGCCACGCAGGCGTTGCGCAACGGCTCCTCGGGCAAGCAGCGGACATGATGGCGCCGGATCTCGTCGCGCGTCGCCGCGTAGTCCTCGCGGTGGATGACGATGCGACCGCCGGTGCGTGGCCGCTGCCCGCCGAGTACCTCGACCAGTTCCTCCTGGCCATTGCCCGCCACCGCAGCGATGCCCAGGATCTCGCCTCCGCGCACATCGAACGAGACTTCGCGCACGGCGGGTGTGCCCAGATCGTCGTCGGCGGCCAGTGCATCGAGTCGCAGGCGCAGCTCTCCGGGTGGTCGCGGCGCGCGCCTGGCGCTGTCGGACGGCGCAGCCGCTCCCACCATCATCTCGGCCATGGCGGCCGGTGACAGGCCGGCAACCTGCCCGCGCCCGGTGACCCGTCCGCGCCGCAACACCGTGACCTCGTCCGCGAACGCGGTCACCTCGCGGAACTTGTGCGTGATGAGCAGGATGCTGACCTTCCCGGCGCGCGCCATGCCGTGCAGCAGGCCCAGCACTTCGTCGGCCTCGCCCGGGGTCAGCACCGAGGTCGGCTCATCCAGGATGACGATGCGGCTTTGCAGGTAGAGCTGCTTGATGATCTCGACCTTCTGCTTTTCGCCCGCCGCCAGCGAGCGCACCACGGCGTTCAGATCGACCCGGAACGGCATCTTGTCGAGAAACGCCGACAGCGCCTGATGCTCTTTGCGCCAGTCGATCATGAAGGGCAGCTGCGCGCGCGACAGCACCAGGTTCTCGGCCACCGTCATGTTGGGCACCAGCGTGAAGTGCTGGTACACCATGCCGATGCCCAGCGCCTGCGCCTCGCGCGGGTTGCCCGGCGTCACCGCGCGGCCGTCGAGCAGGACGGTGCCCGCGTCGGCGCGGTGGTAGCCCATGATGCACTTGACGAGCGTGCTCTTGCCGGCGCCGTTCTCACCCAGCAGCGCATGCACGGTGCCGGGCAACAGGCGCAAGGACGCGCCATCAAGTGCGACGAAGTCGCCGAAGCGCTTGCCCAGATCGACGATGTCGAGCGCGGGCGGGCTCACTTGGTGGCTTCGATGAGAGCGGCCGAGGTCGACACCGCGCCGAAAACACCGTTCTGCATCTTCACCATCTTCAGCGCGGCGTCGTGGTTGCCCTGGTCGGTGGCGCCGCAGCAGTCCGATACCAGCAGGCACTCGAAGCCGCGATCGTTGGCCTCGCGCATGGTGGTGTGGACGCAGACGTCGGTGGTGATGCCGGTGAGCACGATGTTGGCGATGCCGCGCGTGCGCAGCACCAGTTCCAGATCGGTGGCGCAGAACGAGCCTTTGCCTGGCTTGTCGATGATGATCTCGCCTGGCAGCGGGTACAGCTCGGGGATGATGTCCCAGCCGGGCTCACCGCGGACCAAGACGCGGCCGCGCGGGCCCGGATCGCCGATGCCGATGCCACCTTTCATCTTGCGCGAGCGCCAGCGCTTGTTGGCCGGCAGGTCGGACAGATCGGGCCTATGCCCCTCACGCGTGTGCAGGATGGCGAAGCTCTTGGCGCGCATGTGATCGAGCACGCGCTTGATGGGCGCGATGCAGGCGCGGGTCAGCGAGATGTCGTAACCGAGCAGCTGGATGTAGCCACCCTCGCCGCAGAAATCGGTCTGCATGTCGATGACGATGAGCGCGGTGTTGTCGGGGCGCAGATCGCCGTTCCAGGGCCACAGGTACGGATCGGCCGCCACGTAGTTGGGCTTGTTGTCGGTCATGGGCGCCTCCAAGTGGGTATTCGGTTTGTCATCGCGCTGCTCCAAGTTCGGCGGGCTGGCCAGCCAGGGTTCGTTTGGCGGAACTGGTGATGATCATGATGAACAACGTCAGTAGGTAGGGCGCGGCGTTGAACAGGTAGTAGCCCGACGTGAAGCCAATCGATTGCAGCGCCGGGCCCAGCGCCGCCGCGCCGCCAAACAGCAGCGACGCCCACAGGCAGCGCAGCGGCTGCCAGCGCGCGAAGATGACCAGCGCCACCGCCATCAGGCCCTGGCCGCTCGACAGACCCTCGTTCCAGCTACCCGGGTAGTACAGCGACAGGAATGAGCCGCCGACGCCGGCCAGGAAACCACCCGCCATGGTGGCGAGCATGCGCACGCGGTTGACGTTGTAGCCCATGGCGCGCGCGGCGTCCGCGCTCTCACCGACGGTGCGCAGCACCAGCCCCCAACGTGTGCGCTTCAGCAGGACGCGCAGGGCCAGGGCCAGAGCGACGCCGACCAGGAGCAGCACGTTGACCTGCAACGCCGCGCGCAGCGGCGGCAGATCGCTCCACGCACCGAGGTCGAGTGACGGCAACCTTGGCGCGGTCGGCTTGATCAGCGGCTTGCCAAGGAAGAACGCCAGCCCCACCCCGAACAGCATGAGCGCGATACCGACCGCAACGTCGTTGACCCGCGGCCGCGCGCACAGCCAGGCGTGCAGCGCCCCGAGCAAGCAGCCAATGATCCCGGCCGCCAGCACGCCCAGCCACGGCGAGCCCGACCAGTACGAAACGCCGTAGCCGCTCATCGCGCCCATGACCAGGGTGCCCTCGAGGCCCAGATTCACGCGGCCGCTCTTCTCGGTCAGGCACTCACCCAGGCTGACGAACAGGAACGGCGTGCTGACCCGCAAGGCTCCGCCCAGGACCGCGATGGGCACGCCGACCAGACCGAGCGACGTGGGGTCCATCAGGCGGCCTCGGCCTTTTGCGGCACGGGTGGTGTCGCTGCCAGCCTGCGCAGGCGCAGACCAGGCAGGCGGCCGTACCAGGCTTCGCTGGCCAGGATGACGACGAACAGGATCCCCTGCAGCACGTTCACCGTCGCGTCAGGCAGGTGGGACGCGCGCTGCAAGAGCCCGCCGCTGGCGCCGATGCCGCCTAGAAGCACCGCCACCGGGATGATCCCGAGCGGGTTTCCGCGCGCGATGAAAGCCACCAGGATTCCGGCGTAGCCGTAGCCGGCGATGAGCGAAGCGTTGGCGGTGCCGTGCACGGCGGCGACCTCGGCCATGCCCGCCATGCCCGCGCTACCACCCGCCAGCACACAGAACGTGACCACGAGCTTCCGTACCGGCAGTCCCGACAGCAGTGCCGCACGCGCGTTGCCGCCGACCATGCGCGCCGCGAAACCGAACACGGTCCGGTGCAGGATCACGTAGGCCACCACGCAGGCGGCGAGGCCGATGAGCAGGCCGTAGTGGACGTCCATGCCGGGCAGGTTGCCGAGTGCGTTCGCGTCGCCGATGGGCCGCGTGGAAGCCTTGTTGAGGCTGGCCGGATCGCGTAGCGGGCCTTCGACCAGATGGTTGAACACGGCGATCGCGATGTAGTTCATCAGCAGTGAGCTGATGGTCTCGTTGACGCCACGGAAGGCACGCAACGCGCCCGCGATGCCGATCCAGGCGCCGCCCACCGCGAAACTCGCCGTCAGCATGGCCGTGATGACCACCGGTGGCGCGAGACCAGAGAGCGCGTGCGCCGCCGCCACCGCCGCCAGCCCACCCAGCACCAGGGCGCCTTCACCGCCGATGACCACCAGGCCAAGGCGCGCGGGCAGCGCCGTGCACAGGGCCGTCAGCATGAGCGGCGCCGCCCGCTGCAGCGAGTTCTGCACCGAGAACCAGCTGCCGAACGCGCCCCGGTACATCTGGTAGTAGACGTCGAGTGGCTGCGCGCCCGCCAGGGTCACGAAGCCACCGAACAGCAGCAGTGAAAGCGCGATGGCCCCGGTCGGGATCACGAGCGCTTGTGCCCACAGCCCCAGGCGAGCGCGCCGCGGGGCGGGATCGCCCTTGGCGGGTAACGGGCTTCCGCCTGGGACCTGGCTCGCGCCTTGCGATACCTGCGGCATCAGGCGCGGCAGCACATTACGAGGGGATCTTTCCCACAACTCCCTCGACGAGGTAGTTCATCTTTTCGAGCTCGATGTCGGTCTGCAGTTGCTCCTTGCCGGCCGGGATGACGACTTTGCCGGCGTTGTTCTTGAGCGGCCCCTTGTAGATGATGAGCGTGCCGGCGGTGAGCTTGGCGAGGGCTTCGTCGGCTTTCTTCTTGGTGTCTTCGGAAACCGCCGCGCCGTACGGCGACATCTTGACGAAGCCCTCCTTGAGGCCGCCGCGCAGCAGGTGCGGGTAGCTCTTGCCCGCCTTCACCCACGTGACGTAGTCGGTGTAGACCTTGCCCCAGTTCCATTCCGCGCCGGTCAGGTAGCCCTTGGGGGCCAGCGCCGCCTGGTTGGCGTGGTAGCCGGACACGAAGATGCCGCGCTTCTCGGCGGTCTCGACCACGACCTTGGGCGAGTCCACGTGCATGGTGAGCACATCGACGCCCTGGTCGGCCAGGCTGTTGGCGGCCTCGGCTTCCTTGATCGGCAGCGACCAGTCGCCGGTGAAGATCACCGTCGTGGTGATCTTCGGATTCACCGAGCGCGCGCCCAGCGTGAAGGAATTGATGTTGCGCAGAACCTGCGGAATGGGCTTGGCGGCGATGAAGCCAAGCTTCTTCTTCTTGCTGGTCAGGCCCGCCACGACGCCGGCCACGTACTGGCCCTCGTCGATGTAGCCGAAGTAGCTGCCCACGTTGGCCGGGTGCTTGCCCTCCTGGTACATGCCGCCGCAGTGCAGGAACGACGTCTTGGGAAATTTTTCGGCCTGCTTGAGGATGTGCGGATCGAAGTAACCGAACGAGGTCGGGAACACCAGCTGCGCGCCATCCAGGTTCACCATGCTCTCCATGGTCTTCTGTACGGCGATGGTTTCGGGCACGCTCTCTTCTTCGCGCACCTTCACGCCGGGCATCTTGGCGACCACGGCTGCGCCCTCGGCGTGCGCCTGGTTGTAACCGTAGTCGTCCTTGGGGCCGACGTAGATGAAGCCAATCGTGAACGGCTTCTCGGCAGCGGGCACCGGCGCAGGCACTGCGGCCGGCTCGGGGGGTGGCGGCGGGGGTTCGTCCTTCTTGCAGCTTGCGGCCAGGGGAGCGGCCAGCAGGGCGCAGGCGGTGACGATGGCACGGCGGAACCGGGTGGGTCGAAGTGTGTTCCTCATGCGCGCATTCTTGGAGAAGGAATGTTTCCGATAGTTTTCCAGTGCGCAAAACCTGGGTAACTTAGGCGCGTGCGTCGGCCAGGTCAGGCCACCACCGATCGGTTGTGCCGCCGCGGAAGGTCGGCCATTCTCCCGCGCCATGGCGAACCCTGACATTGGGCTGCCCCTCGATCTGGCGAGCTTGCGGCGAGGCTTCGATGCCGGAGGTTTGACGCCGGTGAAGGTCGCGGAGGCGGTCGCCGATCGCATCGAGCGCGCGCCCGCGAACAGCGTATGGATCTTCCGTCGCCCGCGCGCCGAGTTGGTGGCGGCTGCGCGCGACATCGAGGCGCGGCGGCAAGCCGGGCAGGACCTCCCGCTTTACGGCGTCCCGTTCGCGGTGAAGGACAACATCGACGTCGCGGGCCTGCCGACCACCGCGGGATGCCCCGATTTCGCGTACACCGCGGCGGCGTCGGCAACGGTGGTTGGCAAGTTGCTGGCGGCCGGCGCGTTGCTGGTCGGCAAGACCAACCTCGATCAGTTCGCGACTGGACTGGTCGGCGTGCGATCGCCGTATGGCGTGCCAACCAATCCGTTCGACGCGCGCTACATCTGCGGCGGTTCCAGCTCGGGCTCGGCGGCGGCGGTGGCGCTTGGGCAGGTCACCTTCGCGCTTGGCACTGACACCGCGGGCTCGGGCCGCGTGCCCGCGGCGTTCACAAACACCGTCGGCCTCAAGCCGAGTCGCGGCGTGCTCAGCGCGGCCGGGGTGGTGCCGGCGTGCCGGTCGCTCGACTGCGTGTCCGTGTTTGCGCTGACCGTGGCCGACGCTGCTCAGGTGGCGCAGATCGCGCGCGGGTACGACGCTGCCGATCCGTGGTCGCGGCCGGACGCCGACCGGGTGATGTTCGCGCCCGGCGCGGCGCCCGCGAGCTTTCGCTTTGGCGTGCCGGCCGACGCTTACCTGGAATTCTTCGGTGACACCGAAGCAGCACGGCTGTTTGCCGAATCTGTCGCGCGCCTGACCGCCCTTGGCGGCCACGCCACGCGCATCGACTTCGAGCCTTTCCGCGAGGCCGCGCGCCTGCTGTACGAAGGCCCGTGGCTTGCCGAGCGCCTGTCGGGCCTGCAAGAGTTCGTCGATCAGCGCCCCGGGTCTCTGTTGCCGGTGACCTTGCAGATCCTGCGCGGTGGAAGCGAGGTCCGGACCACCGACGCGTTTCGCGCGTTTGACCGCATCGAGGCGCTCAAGCAGACGGTGCGGGCGCTTTGGCGCGAGATGGATCTGTTGGTCGTGCCCTCGGCGCCGACGATCTACCGCATCGACGAGGTGCTCGCGGATCCGATCCGTCTCAACAGCCGCCTCGGCATCTACACCAACTTCGCCAACCTGCTTGACTTGTCGGCGCTGGCGGTGCCGGCCGGTTTTCGCGGCGATCGTCTACCGGCGGGAGTGACGTTGCTGGGGCCGTGGGGGCGTGATGCGGCGCTGGCGGCGGTTGGGGGCGCGTTCCAGCGTGCACTCGGGGCGAGCCTGGGCGCCACCGGCTGGCCGCTGCCGGAGGTGGCGGCACCACCCGCGACGCCTCCGGAGCGGATGCGGCTCGCCGTGGTGGGCGCGCACTTGTCGGGCATGCCGCTCAATCATCAGCTCGTCGATCTGGGTGGGCGCCTCGTGCGCGCGTGCCAGACCGCGCCTCGCTATCGCCTGTTCGCGCTGCCCAATACGACCCCGCCCAAGCCCGGCATGGTCAAGGTCGAGGGCGGTGGCGAGGGAGTTGGCATCGAGGTCGAGGTGTGGGAACTGCCGCGCGACGCATTTGGTGCCTTCTTTCGCGGTGTGGTGGCGCCCCTGTGCATCGGCACCTTGGAACTCGACGACGGCGAGCAGGTAGCCGGTTTTCTGTGCGAGGCCCACGCCACCACCGGCGCACGCGACATCAGCGAGCTGCGCGGCTGGCGGCGCTACATGGCGTCGCGCGGCTGATGCCTAACCCCGGGCGCTCGAATTAGCGCTTGATGAAGTGAACATATAGCGTCACATCCTTGCGGCTTGGATTGACGCCGAGTCCAGCCCCACGCTGCACAGTAAACTCTTGGCCGGTCACAGCCTTCATGAAACTCGCAAGCCCTTGCGCGATTGATAGGGCCGACGCCGAGTAGTAAAAAACCGCGGAACGGGGCGCGAACCACGATGGCTTTTCACCAGCGGGATAGGACCATGTGACCTCGTCCAGGCTATAACCTTCGGTGCTCAACTTCATGTTGATAGCGACTCTCTCTGGGTCGGGAATTCCAAGTGTCTGCAGGCCAACGAGGTAGTCGGACTTCTTGCGGGGCTGTTGTTCGAGAAGCGCCAGGTTAGTTTTGATGGTCTTCTCGACGGAACTTTGAACTAGCTGCGTCGATGTCTGCAGCGCATTGCCATTCTCTTCCAGGTTTGCGATGCGCTGCTTGAGCGCAGAATCAGTAACCTGGGCCCTGGCTTCTTTCAGAGCGATCGCCTGTTCATTGTTCTGTCTCTGGAGCTCGGAAATCTTCGCCTGGGCTTCCTTCAAGTCGTTGGTGGAGGTGACGAGGCTGGGCTGCCACTTGAAGCCGGCCAGGTTGCCTTCCTTGAATCCAGCGTCAACCAGAATCGAGTTGAACCGAGCGGGAAATGCGACCAGTAGCAGGGCTAACAGAAACAATGCGCCGTCCCGCAGCAACGCTATGAGGTCCTTCCCCAAAGATATGGCCAAGGCGAACCATGGTTTGCGCATGCTGTGCTCATCTGTCGTCACTGTGGCTCCGTAATTTGCGGGTGGTGGAGGTTGACGAGGCTTTGCGGATTGAGATCGGCGGCGGCCCATACCCGAAAACGCCGCCGTCCTCGGGCAAACAGCCGTGTTAAGCGCGACGCGAATTCACGGCGGGCAATGCGCGACCTTGGTGCCCTGGACAATTTTCAGGAACTGCTTACCCTCGCGCCCGATGTGCGAGGACGCCGGGCCGAGCAGCCCCACCGACTTGCGTGACAGCGCGCCCAGGATCCGGGACGCCCCGTAGCCGGCACCGACACCCACCCCGCCCGACAAGAGCGGCACAGCGATCCCCAGGCCCGCGCCCACGGCGGTCAGCGCCGCGCCGGTGAGCCCGAAAAACGCCAGCGCGAAAGTCCAGAAACGCAAGCTCAGGAACGGCACCAAGATCGCCTGCGCCGGGGGCGGGTGAGAAGCGTCGTGATCGGCGCCGCCGCCGTGATCATGCCCGCCGCCCCCGCCACCGTCGGCCCCATCGGAGTGTCCGCCGAACGCCGACGCCACGAGCAGCACGCCACCGAACGCTAGGCTGCCGAGATAGATAGAAAGTGGAATCACCGCCGAGTACCCCTGGACCGCGGATGAGAACACGCTTGCGTGCGCCGATCCAGGCCGTCCCGGTTTCTTCTCTGGGCAGCGCGGCCTGGCAGCGCCCACCCGACAGCGCCGTCGGCAATCAGGGCAGGTACAGGAAAATCACGGAGGTCGCGCTCGGGATGCCGATCGGACTGGCCGTGGTCATGGCCGGGATCGAGCTCTTCATGGTCAGCTTGTCGGTCATCTGGTCGTCCAAGGTTCCGGCCCCACCGGAAACCAGGGTCGGCTTCCAGAAGTCGCGCGTCTCGAATTCCATACGGAAATGCGTGCCGTGCTTGCTCGACAGCACGAACATGCCCGAGTCCGGCATCTGCACCTCCACCGGTGCCTGTGTAAGTTCGTCCTTGGACCTGGGCATCAGCTTGCCGATTTGTCCAAGCATACATCCCAAATCCCCAAGATAACTCGCGGCCACCGGTCTACAGTGACCGTCATGGCCACCATGGGACACCCGACCTGTTCCAAGCTGAAAAGTCTGATCGTCACGAACCGTTCCCCGGACGCCATCTGCGCGGTCCTACTGCCCTTCACCGACGACGAACAGCCGGATCAGGCGGCGCTGTTCACGCAGATCGAACGGGTCACGCGCGCGGGTCTCGTACCAGCCATCAACATGGACACTGGCTTCGTGCAACATCTCAGCCAGTGTCAGCGCCGCGCTGTCCTCGCCGCCGCCGCCCAGGCCTGCAAGGGAAAGCGTTTTGTGGTTGGCGCGCCGCCCAGCGATGGCGATGCAACCCTGCCAGCTCGGTACCGTGAGGAGGTAGACGTCATCATTGCCGCGGGAGGCACCCCGATCGTGTTTCCCAGCCTGGAACTATCGGCGCTCAGCGAAGACGCGGTGGTGGCTTTGCACGCCCAAGTGACGCGTGACACCCCTGGCTGTCTGGCATTCGAGCTTGGCCGGGCGTTTGTACCTTGGGGTCGCATCTACGAGTCCGCCACCGCCGCGCGTCTCATGGAGCTGCCCGGACTCCTCGGGCTCAAGCATTCGTCGCTCAAGCGTGAGGTCGAATGGGAACGGCTGGCGCTGCGCACGCGGATCCGGCCCGACTTCAAGATCTACACCGGCAACGATCTGGCCATCGACATGATCACGTACGGCAGCGACTACCTGCTCGGACTGGCCGCGTTCCATCCGGAGGCCTTCTCCACGCGGGACCGGCTCTGGGCCGACGGCGACGGGCAATTTTTCGCGCTCGACGATGCCCTGCAAGCGCTGGGCGACTTTGCCTTCCGCGCGCCCGTGCCGGCGTACCGGCACAGCGCCGCGCAGTTTCTCAAGCTACGCGGGGTGATCTCCCACGACCGCATTCCGCGAGACGCGCCCAGGCGCCCCGCATCCGACGTCGAGATCCTCGCGGGAATCGAGGCGCGCATAGCCGACCTGCTCGCCGACGCGGCGGTCACGCGATGACGTCCACGCCCGCCCGGATTCGCTCGGTCGGCGGCCTGTCGTCGGCGGCGGAACTCCTCGATCACGCGCGCGGTCTGGGCCTCGATCTCGCGGTGGACGACCACGCGAACGACTCTATTGCGGCCCTGGCCGAGAGGTTTTGCTTGCCCGACGGGTTCGCGGTGGGCAATCGATTCTGTATCCAACCCATGGAAGGTTGGGACGCGACCAGCGACGGGCAACCGGGACCGCTGACGGAACGCCGCTGGCGGCGGTTTGGCGGCAGCGGCGCGAAACTGATCTGGGGCGGCGAGGCGACGGCTGTAAGCATGGACGCCCGCGCCAATCCCAACCAGATGGTGATGAATGAAACCAATCAGCCTGCGATCGCCAGGCTAAGAGACATTCTCGTCGCGGAGCACCAATCCGCGATCGGGCGAACCGACGACTTGCTCGTGGGCCTGCAGTTGACGCACTCAGGACGATTCGCGCGGGCAGCCGATGGAACCTCGCGCCCGCTGATCGGATACCGGCATCCCGTCCTCGATGCACGGATGGTCCCCGGGTCGGAACGTGTTCTCTCGGATGCCGACCTTGAGCAGATCGTTGAAGCGTACGTGCGCTCGGCGCAACTTGCGGCGCGCGCCGGCTTCGACTTCGTGGACGTCAAGCACTGCCACGGATACCTGGGACACGAACTGCTGAGCGCCACCACCCGCCTTGGCCGCTACGGCGGTTCGTTCGAAAATCGCACGCGATTCCTGCGCCAGATCATCCAGGGAGTCCGCGACGCATGCCCCACGCTGCGACTCGGAGTGCGCCTGAGCGTCTTCGACATGCCGCCGTTCGAGGCCGATGACAGCGGCGTCGGACGTGCGGCCCGTGTGACTCTGCCCTATCCGCACGCCTTCGGGGCCAATCCCGACGATCCGACCCAACCGCAACAGGGCGAGGTCGAGCAATTGATCGGCGACCTGCGCACGCTCGGCGTCCAGTTGATCAACGTGACGGTCGGCAGCCCCTACTACAATCCGCACATTCAGCGCCCCGCCTTGTTCCCGCCATCCGATGGTTACGCCCCGCCCGAGGATCCCTTGTGCGGGGTCGAGCGTCAGATCCGACTCACCGCGCGCTTGAAAGAGCGGTTTCCGGATCTGGTTTTCGTCGGTTCAGGCTACAGCTACCTGCAGCAATGGATCCCGCGAGTTGCCGCTCCGCTGGTGCGGGCTCACCAGGTTGATTCGGTAGGTCTCGGGCGCTCGGCGCTGTCCTATCCGAACTTGCCGCGCGATGTTCTGGCGGGCCGCCCGCTCGAAAAGAAGTTGCTGTGCCGCACCTTCAGCGATTGCACCACGGCGCCCCGCAATGGCATGGTTTCGGGCTGCTTTCCCCTGGATCCCTTCTACCGGGACCGGGAAGAGAATGCGATTCTGAAGAGCCTCCGCACACGGACAGCGCCCAAGAACGCGCCATGACCTCGACGGCGCAACCGCAAGTTTCGGCGGATGCGTCGCGCAAGTTGCGTTGGCAGGCGACCGGAACCGGCTTCGTCACCCTGTTCGCCATCGTTGGCATCGCGGTTTACGGCCTGCCGTTCTTCTACGACTTCTTCGTCAGCGAACTTGGCTGGTCGCGCGCCACGGTGACTTCGGGGAATGCGTTCGGCAAGCTGTTCGCGGGTCCCCTGTTGGGCTTCGTCGCAGGCTGGCTCGTCGACCGCAAGGGACCCCGGCCGGGGATGATCTTCGGCATCGCGGTGGCGGGTGCCGCCGTCTTTGGATTGTCCACGGTGACAGGACTGCTGTCGTTTCACCTCTTCTATTCCTTGAACGCTGTCGGCTACGTGTGTGCCGGTCCGCTGCCCAACCAGGTCGTGATCGCTCGCGCGTGCAAGACCGGCCGGGGGCGGGCCCTCGGATTCGCCTATCTCGGCATCGGACTTGGCGGCGCCGTGGTGCCGCTGTTGTCCGCCTTCCTGGTTGAACATCTGGGTTGGCGGAGCGCACTTCGCGTGCTGGCCGCGCTGATAGTTGTCCTGGCGTTGCCCGCCGTGTTGCTGCTGCCGAGGTCGCTGGTGGCCCCGGCCGGTGATCGGTCGGCGCCCTCGGATGGCGCCACCCATCGCCACCTGGGCGCCGCTTTGCGCGACTACCGCTTCTATCTGCTGATTTGCGGCAGCGCCTGCTCGGTGGGCGCGGTTGGCGGAATGATGCAGCATATGAAGTTGTATCTGACCGTCGACCAGGGCTTCGGGCAGTTTCAGGCGGCCGGAGTCCAGTCGACAGTGCTCGGCGTCAGTCTGGTCGGCCGCGTCGTGATGGGCTGGCTGGCCGATCGAGTCGGCGCACGGCGCGCCGCCATCGTGATCTACGGCCTGGTTGCTGCCGGGATCGTGACGATGTTGTGGTTCCCGACTGGGCGCGGGCCCTATGGCTTCGCCGTGATCTTCGGTCTTGGCTTGGGCGGCGAGTACCTGATCGTTCCGATCATTGCCGCCGAGCTCTTCGGCACCGCGCTGCTCGGCCGATTGCTCGGTATCGTTCTGACCGTCGATGGGTTGGCGGAAGCCACCGCGCCCATGTTGATTGGATACTTGCGCGATGTGAGCGGATCTTACCGTCTGGGATTTCAAGCGGCGTTGCTGCTCGCAGGCTTCGGCCTGCTGGCGATAGCGGCACTGTTGCGCCGGAGCACGACACCAGCAGCACAGACTGTCGACCCCCAAGGGGTGGCGCGGCTATGAGAAGGCCGAGATGCCGCCAGGCTAGGAGGGCCTACACCGTGAGGTGGCGCTGAACCAGATCGTCGGTGAGCTCGTTCATGGCGCCGTTGGCCACGGTGCGACCGCGCTCCATCAGCACGAAGCGCTGGGCGACCCGGCGGGCGAAGGGCAGCTTTTGCTCGACCAGCAGCACCGACAGGCCGGCGTCGCGGTTGAGCTTGAGGATGATGTCGCCGATCTCGGTGACGATGTTGGGCTGGATGCCCTCGGTGGGCTCGTCGAGGATGAGCAGCTTCGGCTCCAGCACCAGCGCGCGGCCGATGGCAAGCTGCTGTTGCTGCCCGCCCGACAGATCGCCACCGCGCCGCCCGAGCATTTTCTTCAGCACTGGGAAGAGCTGGAACACACGCTCCGGGATCTCGGTGCTGGGCTGCTTGGCTGCGCTCGCGCGTGTGCCCAGGCCGATGCGCAGGTTCTCCTCGACGGTGAGCTGGCCGAAAATCTCGCGGCCCTGCGGCACGTAGCCGATGCCCAGGCGTGCGCGCAGCTCGGCCGGCTTGCCGACCAGATCAACCGCTTCAAACTTGATGCTGCCCGAACTGGCCGGTAGCAAGCCCATCACCACCTTGAGCAAGGTCGACTTGCCGACGCCGTTGCGGCCCATGAGGCAGGTGCACGAGCCCGTCGCCACGTCGAGGCCGACGTCCCACAGGATGTGGCTTTCGCCGTAGTGCTGATTCAGGCCGCTGATTCCCAACATCGCCTAGGCCCCCAGGTAAACCTCGATCACCTTGGGATCGACCTGCACCTGTTCCATGGTTCCCTCGGCCAAAAGCCGGCCCTCATGCAGCACGGTCACCTTCTCGGCGATGTCGCGCACGAACTCCATATCGTGTTCGACCACGACGACCGTGCGTGTGCCGGCCAACTTCTTGACCAACTCGGCCGTGCGCTCGGTTTCCTGATGGCTCATGCCGGCGACCGGCTCGTCGAGCAGCAACACTTGCGGGTCCTGCACCAGCAGCATGCCGATCTCGAGCCACTGCTTGTGCCCGTGCGACAGCAGGCCGGCGCGCGCGTGCTTCTGATCGGTGAGGCCGATGACGTTCAGCATCTCGTCGATGCGATCGAGCTGGTCCTTGCCCAGCCGGCGGAACAGGCCGAACAGCACGCCCTTGTTGCCCTTGCTGGCGAGTTCCAGATTTTCGAACACGCTGTGGCCCTGAAACACCGTCGGGCGCTGGAACTTGCGCCCGATGCCCAGGCGTGCGATCTCGAATTCCGACAGCCGCGTGAGATCGGTCGCCCCGGCGACCAGCTTGACCGTGCCCGAGTCGGGTCGCGTCTTGCCGGTGATCACGTCCATCAGCGTGGTCTTGCCGGCGCCGTTGGGGCCGATGATGCAGCGGAGTTCGCCCTTCTCCAGCGTCAGGCTCAGGTTGTCGAGCGCCTTGAAGCCATCGAAACTGACCGTCACGCCGTCCACCCACAGGATGGTCTCGGCTTTGTGCTGCGATCGGATGACGTCGCTGCCCTCCTGGTTGATGACCTGGTCGGGCGCGGCGTCGACGCTGGCGGCGGCTTCGGTCACAGCCTGTTGGTTCATCGCTTGGTCGTCCGCGAGAAAAAAGCCCGGATGCCGACCAGGCCTTGCGGCAAGAACAGGGTTACCAGGATAAACAGAGCGCCCAGGAAATACAGCCACGCCGAAGGGAACGCCACGGTCAGCCAGCTCTTGGCGCCGTTTATCAGCCAGGCGCCCAGGATCCCGCCGACCAGGCTGGCCCGGCCACCGACCGCGACCCAGATCGCCATCTCGATCGAGTTCGACGGCTGCATCTCGCTGGGATTGATGATGCCCACCTGCGGAACATAGAGTGCGCCGGCCAGGCCACACAGCACCGCAGAGAACGTCCACACGAACAGCTTGTGGGTGGTGGTGTCGTAGCCGCAGAAGCGCACTCGCAGCTCGCTGTCTCGGATGGCGGTCATGGTGCGCCCGTACTTGCTGCCGACGATGAATCGGCACGCAACGTAGGTGGCGAATAGCACCAGGCCCGAGATGACGAACAGGGTGACCCGGACGGATGGATCATGCAGGGGGTAGCCGAGCATGCGTTTGAAGTCGGTCAGGCCGTTGTTGCCGCCGAAGCCGGTGTTGTTGCGAAAAAACAACAGCATCGCCGCGTAGGTCAGGGCCTGCGTGACGATGGACAGGTAGACGCCGCGAATGCGCGAGCGGAACGTCAAGTAGCCGAACACGAATGCCAGCGCGCCTGGCACGGCCATGGCCATGAACAGCGCGAAATGGAAGTTCGAGAATCCGTACCAAAACCAGGGCAGCTCTTTCCAGTCGAGGAAGACCATGAAATCGGGCAGCTCGCTGCGGTAGACGCCTTCGCCCGCTATCGAGCGCATCAGGTACATGCCCATCGCGTAACCACCGAGCGCGAAGAACAGGCCGTGGCCGAGGCTGAGGATGCCGGCGTAGCCCCAGATGAGGTCCATGGCCAGTGCGACGATGCCGAAGCAGATGAACTTGCCGAGCAGCGGAATCAAATAGTCCGGTACATGTAAGGACGAGGTCGCGGGCACCGCGCGGTTGAGCGCGGCGACGCCGCCGGTCAGCGCGGCGGTGACCAGCACCAGGATGATCCAGCCGCGGCGCGAGTGGACCTGTGAAAGAGAGGCGGTGACTGCGTTCGGCATGGTCTGGCGCTCAGGCCTCGATGCGGCCCTTGACCGGGAACATGCCCTGGGGTCGGCGCTGGATGAACAAGATGATGAAGCTCAGCACAGCGATCTTGCCCAGCACGGCCCCGACGCTCGGCTCCATCAGCTTCTGGATGATGCCCAGACCAAGCGCCGCGCCGATGGTGCCTGCGATGCGGCCGACGCCGCCGAGCACCACGACCATGAAGGAATCGAGAATGTACGATTGCCCCAGTTCGGGCCCGACGTTGCCAAGCTGCGACAGCGCCACGCCGCCCAGGCCAGCGATGCCGGAGCCGAGGCCGAAGGTCAGCATGTCCACCCGGCGGGTGTTGATGCCCATGCACGCCGCCATGCTGCGATTCTGGGTGACCGCACGCAGTTGCAAACCAAGCGTCGTCTTCTGCAAGAGCAGCCACACGAACAGCGCCGCGATGATCACGAACACCACGACGCCGATGCGGCTATACGACAGCACGAGCCCCGAGGCGACCTCGTAGCCGCCGGCCAGCCAGCTGGGGTTGGCCACGGCGACGTTGCTGGCGCCGAAGAAAAGCCGCACCGTCTGGATGATGCAAAGGCTGATGCCCCAGGTGGCGAGCAAGGTCTCGAGCGGGCGCCCGTACAGGAATCGGATCACGCCACGCTCGAGCGCGACGCCGGCCAGGGTCGCCACCGCGAACGCTAGCGGGATGGCGGCCACCAGGTAGAAGTTGATGGCGCCGGGGAAATGCTTCTGGAAGAACACCTGCACGGCGTAGGTCGTGTAGGCGCCGATGGTCAGCATCTCGCCGTGGGCCATGTTGATGACGCCCATCACCCCGAAGGTAATGGCAAGGCCGAGTGCTGCGAACAGAAAAACACTGGCCAGGGACAGGCCGTACAGCACATGGCCGATGGCGCTGACGAAGAACTCGCGGGTTCTCATCGAGCCCAGCGCCGCGTTCGCCGCTGCCTTGACCTGCGGGTCCCGCTCGTTTTTGAGCAAACTCTCGATCTCGCCCTTGATGGTGCCTTTGCCAAGCTGCTTGAGGATCTGCAGGGCGCCGATGCGCTTGGCCGGGTCCTCGCTGGTCAAATCGATGCGCGCCACCGCGAGCGACAGCGCCTCTTTCACGCCGGAATCGGCCTCGGCTGCCAGCGCCTTGCGCAGCAGGGGCGTGGCCGATGCGCCGCCGCCCTTGGCCAGTTCTTCGGCCGCCGCCAGCCGGATCCTGGGATCGGCCGCGCCAAGCTTGAGCTGCGCCAGCACCGGTTCAAGCACGCGCCTTATCTCGTTGTTGGTCTCGGCACCGCGCAGGTTTGCTGGTTCGGGTACTACCGTTGCCCCGGTGAGCGGGTGTTTGAGCACCCGTTCCTTGGCATCGAACAGATACACCGCCCCATCGGGCGCGACCTTCAGGTTGTCGTCGTTCAGCGCTTCAAGCGCCGGCAGCGCCGCGACATCGCCCTTGTCAGCGAGCGCCGTTACCGCTAGTCGCACCTTGTCGGTGTCAGTTGAGCCCAGCTCACGCAGCAAGGGGTCTAGGTCGGCCGCCGCTCCAAGTGCGGCATCGTGCCCCCCGGCGCCAGTCGCCGCCAACACGGCCCCGGACAGCAGCCAATAAAAAAAGCGGCGGCGCCCCCCATCGCGTTGCTTAATTTGGGGACGCCGCCGCTTCATGTGAATTTGAGGCTGCCTACTTCGCCGCGGCGCCTTTCAGCGCGACCGCAAACTTCGGCTCCATGCAGTTGCCGCACACCCACGGGAAGGTCCAGTCGGCGACCTTCTTGGCGCTCTCGGGGATGAAAGGGCTCCAGGCCTGGGCGCGGATCGGACCCTCGGTCTTCCAGACCACCTTGAACTGGCCGTCGGCCTTGATCTCGCCAATCACGACCGGCTTGTGCAAGTGGTGGTTCTTGGCGTCGAGTGCGATGTCGAAGCCCGACGGGGACCGCACCACCTGGCCACCAACCGCCTGGCGGACGGCATCCACGTTGGTGGTCCGGGCCTGCTCGACGGCCTGCGCCCACATCTTGATGCCGATGTACGTGGCTTCCATCGGATCGTTGGTCACGCGCTTGGCGCCGTCCGGAAGGTTGTGCTTCTTGACGTACGTGTTCCACTTGGCAACGAACTCTTTGTTCTCGGGCGTGTCCATCGACATGAAGTAGTTCCAGGCGGCCAGGTGGCCGACCAGCGGCTTGGTGTCGATGCCGCGAAGTTCCTCCTCGCCCACCGAGAACGCAACCACCGGGATGTCGGTGGCCTTGAGACCCTGGTTGCCGAGCTCCTTGTAGAACGGCACGTTCGAGTCGCCGTTGATGGTCGAGACCACGGCGGTGCGCTTGCCGGTCGCGAACTTCTTTACGTCGGCGACGATGGTCTGGTAGTCGCTGTGGCCGAACGGCGTGTAGGTCTCCATGATGTCGTCGTCCTTGACGCCCTTCGAGTGGAGGAAGTAGCGCAGGATCTTGTTGGTCGTGCGCGGGTACACGTAATCGGTACCAAGGAGAACCCAGCGCTTGGCGTTGCCGCCCTTGGCGCCCATCAGGTACTCGACGGCCGGGATGGCCTGCTGGTTCGGCGCGGCGCCTGTGTAGAAGACGTTGAACGACGACTCTTCACCTTCGTACTGCACCGGGTAGAAGAGCAGACCGTTCAGCTCCTCGTACACCGGGAGCACCGACTTGCGTGACACCGACGTCCAGCAACCGAAGGTGACGGCCACCTTCTGGTTCTGGATGAGGTCGCGAGCCTTCTCGGCGAACAGCGGCCAGTTCGACGCCGGATCGACCACGACGGGCTCGAGCTTGCGTCCCATGACGCCGCCCTTTTCGTTGAGCTCCTCGATGGCCATGAGCGCCACGTCCTTGAGCGACGTCTCGCTGATGGCCATGGTGCCCGACAGCGAGTGGAGAATACCGACCTTGATCGGGCCGGTCTTGTCTTCGACAACCGCAGCAACCACGGGTGCCGCAGCCGGTGCCGCAGCGGTGGTGGGTGCCGGGGCTTCCTTCTTTTCACAACCCGCCAGCACCGCCAGCGAGCCGCACAGCACTGCAGTTACGCACAACCTCATTGGATCCTCCTGTAGAAAATTTTTCGAAACCGTTCGTGTGACGGCGGCCGACTATGCCAGGGAATTGTTTCGGTGAGATTTCGTACCGGAGAACTATGGGTAACAAGGGAGCCGTTCCCGGCGCTTTCTCCGGCCGAGAATCAAACGCGCTTTTCCAGCAGACCTTCCCTGATAACGAAGGCGGCGATGTCCGCCACACCCTGACTGTCCTTCAGGTTGGTGAACACGAACGGCTTGGTGCCGCGCATCTTGCGCGCGTCGTGCTCCATCACCTCCAGGGACGCGCCGACGTAGGGCGCGAGATCGATCTTGTTGATGACGAGCAGATCGGATTTCGTGATGCCGGGCCCGCCCTTGCGCGGGATCTTGTCGCCGGCTGCGACGTCGATGACGTAGATGGTGAGGTCGGCGAGTTCGGGGCTGAATGTGGCGGCCAGGTTGTCGCCGCCGCTCTCGACCAGGATCAGATCGAGATCGGGGAAGCGCTCGGTCAGCCGGTCGATGGCTTCGAGGTTGATCGACGCGTCCTCGCGGATGGCGGTGTGCGGGCAGCCGCCGGTCTCGACGCCAACGATGCGGTCGGCGGGCAGGGCGCCGCTTCTGACCAGGAACTGAGCGTCCTCCTGGGTGTAGATGTCGTTGGTGACCGCCGCGATCTGGTAGTCAGCGCGCAGGCTCTTGCACAGGTGATCCATGAGCGCGGTCTTGCCCGATCCAACCGGCCCTGCCACGCCCACCCGCAAAGCCGGTCGATGTGTCTTCGCCATGACGGCTTCTCGCATAACACGAGGCGGGGCGAATCGGAGCCAGATCGAGCTAGGTCGACGGAATGACCAGCGTGCCGGATCCTTGGTCGAACTCCGGTGGGATCGCGTCAGCGTCGAATCCGAAGCCCTCGTAGATGCGAGTAACCAGTCGCAAGCCACAGCGGTCGGGGGCGTTGATGAGTTCGTCCCTGTCGAACCTGAAGGGCTTGTCAGGGACAAGATCGTCATCAGCGAAGGCCTCTGGCTTTCGGGTTCCGATCGCGGGATAGCGCGGAGATCCCGGACGCAGGGTCCGGCCACGCATGCCGATGAAGGCGAAATCGACAAGCACGTGGGTGACCTCGGGGCCCTTACTTTCGACAAGTTTCGCCGCGAGCCGCATCAGCGATACGGGAAACTCGATCAAGGCGTAGGGCCAGATCTCGGGTTCGGGCCTTTTCCAGTGAAGTCGATCGAGAGTCGCGCGGAATTCGATCGCCCCGTTGCGCTTCACCTGCACGTACGAATCGTCGCCGTCCCCATGCCGTAGACCGCTACTGCTCACGACCGGCTGTCGCAGTTCGAGGACGAAGTTCCACGCGGCGCTTCGGTTGCCCGTGGCAGCCGGGTCCATCAGCAGCCTCCAAAGCTTCCTGTCATTGACGTCGAAGGTCTGCGAGTCCAACTCGGGCACCGGTTGGATCTTCATCCAGAAGCCCGGTCGCCTTGTCCTCTGAACACGCTGTCGGTCAGTCAGAAGGCCTGTCTCGGCTTCGTCGCGTGAGTGTCCTTTTGCGCCAAATCTCGACGCTATTTCTTCTCGCGACATCGTGCGCACGCGGTCCCCGACCCGGATCCAGTAGCGCCGGCCCTGGTCCTTCATCTGCGCGGCGGGCCCTCGCTGGAGCCTGGCCACCTTGATGCGCATGACGTGCCCCGGCGCGATGGTAGGCACAAGATCGAGCTTCACCTCGCCTGGCATCGTCGGCGACGGTTCGATGGTGTCGATGAGGTGGTTCTGCAGATCGCGTTTCCTTGATTCGCCGTCCAAGAAAGGGTCCTCGCTCGCGGCTTTCCCGCCGGCCTCCTTCACCCCCCACCAGATCTCGCCGCCGGTGGCGTTCAAGAGCGCCACCACTTCCCGTGCAATGTCCACGGGGCGGGACTCGCTACTCTTGAACTCGAGCTTGTTGCTTTCGGGCCTACCGAGCGGAATGGCGGTGCTCATGTCGCGCGCGCTTTCAGCGCTGCTCTTGGGTCCGCGAGGAACTGATGCAGCGGGATGATCCTGAGGTCTGGACGCTCCGGCTCGAACAGGCCGCCGTACACCATCATGACGTGATTGGGCTGCAGGCGGTCGCGGGCCGCGAGCAGTCTGGCAACCTTTCGAGGGTCCACGGTCCTGGCGCTGGTGACCTCGATTCCGATCAGATTTCCATCCACCGAAACGACGAAGTCGATCTCGTTGGCATTGTCGGCGCGGAAGTACGCGACCTCGGTGCCTTCGTCCCTGACTTCGCGAAGGTGGCGATAGACCACGGTCTCGAAAACCCGCCCCTGCGTCTGGGGATCTTCGAGAGCCTGCGCCGTGAAAGCGAGCACGAGTCCGTGGTCGGATGCGTACACTTTGGGGTGCAGCCCGAGCTCGGAAGAAGCCTTTGCAGGCTTGCCGGTCTTGCCAGAACTCCATCGCGGCAGAATGGTGACGAGTCCGGTCTGTTCCAGCAGGCGCAGCCACTGCGACACGGTGCGAGGATCCGCATCGAGATCCATGGCGCGGTGTCGCGCCTCCCACTGGCTGCCTGCCGTTTGCACCAGGTAGGTGAACAGGGCCTTGACTCGCGCCACATCGACATTGTGGATCAGCAGATCGTGGAGAATGGCGCGATCTGTGATGTCTTCGCGCAGTCTCTTGCGACCGGATGCTCTGTCGGGGTCCCAGAACTGGCCCGGATAGCCGCTGGTCTGGAGGTACGTCAGTGCTGGCTCGGGCTCCCGCCCCGGGGCCAGGCGTTCGTACTCGGACAACGTCATTCCCTCAAGGAAGTGGATGTCCCAGCGGCCCTGACCGGATTCCAGCGAAGCGTCGCGCAGCAGCGAAGCCGAGGAACTGCTCAAGATGAAGCGAGTGCTGGGTTGAGACTCCGCGCGTCTGCTCGCATCGACGGCCTGCTTGAGCCAACGATCCCATGCGGCAACGGCCCAGGTGATTTCATCGAAAAGGAAATACCGAGGAGCCTTCGCGTCGAAGCCCGGCGGTATCAACGTCACGACCTCGCGCGGCGAGAGGCTGCGCGGAGTCAGGCGGTCATCCGAGAAATCGAAAAACGTGATGTTTGCGCCGGGCACGCCATCGTCCAGCAGCGCATCGATGAGCTGAAACAGCAACGTGGACTTGCCAACCTGCCGAGGGCCCAGCAGGATCTGGGCGCGATTCTGCCCCGGGGCTACGATGGCAGAATAGAGTTCGTCGAAGAGATCGCGGCGGGTTGCCAGGTGTCGGCTGGACCTGATCTGAGGACGCTGCCACCAGGGGTTCTGCCCCGCGGCGATCTCCTCCATGATCGACATCAGGATGCATGTTATTTGAACTTTAATTACATTACAATGCATACAAACTGATTCGCGCCGGCGACGGCTGTCAGAGCCGCTGCCGGCGCCGTCCGGCGTTCACGGCCGGCAGATCAGTGCTTCGGAGCGGCTCTTCCCGCATTTCCCGGTGCGCGCCTTGTCGCCGAAGGTGACGGTGCAGGCGTCGCCGTCTTGCTTGCCTTCGCAGGCCTTGAACATTTCGGGCGGCGGTCGCGGACGATCGGGGCGGCAGGCCAGCTGTGCCTCCGGGACGGCGACGCAC
>JANPCZ010000007.1:0-17915 GCA_031431215.1 Myxococcales bacterium | reverse complement strand
CGTGTCCAACGCCACCGTTCGCGGGGTGGTCGACAACAGCATGGCGTTTCGACCGACGGTCAAGGTGGTGGTGGGGCGCGCAGCGCGGCCCGGCGCCGACGAGGCCATCATTGGCCAGGCCATCCGGGGCCGTTTCAAGGGCCTGGATCTCGAACAAAGTTTCGAGCTGAAAAAGAACCGCCCGGTCAAGGTGGTCGGCATCTTCTCCGATGGTGGCTCGTCGCTTGAGTCCGAGATCTGGACCGACCTCAACACGGTTCGGACGGCGTTTCGCCGCGAGGGCTATGTGTCCTCCATCCGGGTGCGGGTGTCGCCGTCTCGCTTCGACGCTTACAAGGCCAGCATCGAATCCAACCGCCAGCTCAACATGCAGGTGCTCAAGGAGGCCGACTTCTTCGACAAGCAATCGGAGGGTACGGCCACTTTCATCACGGCGATGGGCATCATGATCGCGGTGTTTTTCTCCATCGGCGCCATGTTCGGCGCCATGATCACGATGCACGCGGCGGTCGCCAGCCGCCAGCGCGAGATCGGCACCTTGCGCGCCCTGGGGTTTTCCCGGTTCAGCATCCTGATCTCGTTCTTGTTCGAGTCGGTGCTGCTGTCGCTGCTGGGCGGGGTGCTGGGAGCCACCGCGTCGCTGGCGATGGGTCTGGTCAGCTTTTCGATGGTGAACTTCGCCAGCTGGTCCGAGATCGTTTTCCAGTTCAAACCCGAGCCAGGCATTCTCGTGGGCGCTTTCGTATTCGCCACCGTGATGGGCCTGCTGGGGGGCTTCTTTCCCGCCGTCCGCGCCGCGCGCACCAATCCCATCGAGGCCATGCGAGCCTGAGCGCGGGGTCGGCGCGGTTGGCTTGAACCGCCAGCGGCGGCGCGCCGGCTGCCCGCGGGTCAGTTTTCGCCTCACGACCTGGCATTTCGGTTGGTGTCTTTCCGTCATCCGGCGTCGCCGGGGCTGGCGTGGCCGCCCATTCCCCAGGTTTCAGCATGGAGCGCGCGGTTCTTCAACGCCTCTCGTGCTTGCCGGTAGAAGGCCTGGCTTGCGGGAAGTTGCTGGTCCACCCACTGTCCGTACCTGCCTGGATCCCAAGAGCCTTCGTCGAAGCCGAGAACGACGGAGATCCTCGTGTAGGCTTGGCCTTCGCGTTCGAAGCTCGTCTTGCGAAACCCTGCGCCTCTTGGCGCGGCCCATCCGAGCGCCTCCTCGACGAGTACCATGGGCGAGCTCGGTGGGAGTCCCGACGCGCTGACCGTGTTCGCCAGGCGCGATGGAAAATCGTAAGAAAGCTGGCAGGTGGTTTGACGGCAGGAGAGCGCCCTGACTTTCATTTCGCCCAGGCCGAGCCTGGCAAAGACGTCCGGCGCCAGGAACTTGCCCGCCATCGCGGACTCCATCGCGGGCGCCCAGAGCGGGTCGCGCGTCTCGACGGCGAACAGGAGATCAGGGGCGCCCGGTGCGTGGACAGGCAACCCGGGGAACGATGGCCCGCTCGTTGGTACAACGAATCGCGGAACGGCGCGGGCGCGGCCCAGAAGAGCGACCAGCCGATCCCCGGCGACTTCTGCTGGTCGGGAGTGGTGCTGGGCCAGCGGCGTGGTCCCCAGGGTACGTCGAAGCGGATCGTCCGATCTCAGGAGGGCTCCTGTCCCGGCGACGATCAGCACCAGGAGGGCGGTCGTCAAAGTCCTGCTCCGCATCAGGGGGAGTGTAACGCCAACAATGCCACCTTTCGGCGCAGCGCCTGGTGGGTCCGGATTGTCCGAAGTGCCTCGCTGCCGGTTCAGCATGCTGGCGTCGTTCTTGATCGAGTCGGTGCTGCTGTCGCTGCTGGGCGGGGTGCTGGGAGCGACAGCGTCGGGGATCCCGTACCGTGCCCGCCAGTCGATCCAGGTCGGCTCGGATGGCTGCCATCCGGGATGAACTGCACGCCAATCTCGCGCCCGCGTTCCGCAAGCTGGCGAAATGAACACGGCGACGCCACGAGTGCCGTGAGGCAGTGCCGGGCCTGGCGCGGGCTATTTCTTCGCCGCCACCAGCGGCAGCGCGCCGGCTGCCCGGGCCAGGTTGGCCTGGGCCAGGTAGTAGTCGTAGCGGGCCTGTGCATACGCCGATCGCGCGCGGGTCACGTCGGTCTCGGCGTCGATGATGTCGGTGGTGCTGGCCACGCCCTTCTCGTAGCGAACCGTCTGGATGCGGTGAGCCTCCTCGGCCGCGACCAGGGATGTCCGCGCCGGCTCGAGGGAGGCGAACGCGGCCTTGGTCTCAAGCAGGCGACGGCGGGCGTCGGACAGGATCTGGTTGCGCAGGGCGCGCTCGGCCAGATGCGACTGGCCGGCCCGCGCGGCAGCTTCCTTGACCGCGTCCTGCGTCTTGCCCCAATCCCACACGTCCCAGGTCAAGGTGGCGCCGATGTACCAGGCGTTGCGCGGCTGGAACGGGCCTTGACCTTCGATGTGCTGATAATTTCCGACCGCCATCACATTGGGTAGCCACTGCGCCAGCGCCACGATGCGGGCACCCTCGGCTTGCTGGGTGCGCGCGGCGGCGGATGATAGCTCGGGGCGATCGGCGCCGGCCGTGGCTGCCACGTCTGCTTCGGTCAGGGTCGGGGGCGACGGGGGATTGGGGAAATCGTCCGCGACCTCGATCGTCGTGTCGGGCGGAAGGTCGAGGGCCAACGCCAACTGTCCCTGCGCGATCTCGACGTTGGTCTGGGCGCGGACCAGCGTCTGCCTGGCGGCGTCTCGCGCCGAAGCCAGGCGCAGAACGTCGACCCGGCTCGCCACCCCTGCCTTCTCCAGGGTCTCGGAACGGGCGAGCTGGGCCGCGATTTGCGCCAGACCTTTTTCGGCTACGTCGGCAATGGCGCGGGTCTGCAGGACGCGCAGGTAAGCCTCGGCCGTGCGCTGCGCGGCATCGAGGCGAGCCCGCGCGACCTCGGCACGGGCGCCCTGCACAGCGCTGCGGTCAATCGCCACCAGGTGTCCCAGCACGAACAGGCCGGACAGCGGCTGGGCGAGAGAAATCACGGCCGACGACGTGTAGCGGTCGCGGGCCACCAGCTTCGAACTGCTCGGCGGCGGCATCCCGGCACCGGCCATGGCCATGGGTCCGAAGTTGATGAGCAGCGGCGTATCCCAGCGCAGGATGTTCGCCTCGGCGCGCAGCTTGGGGAAGCGTTGGGCGCCGGTGCCGCTGGTCTTGAGTTCCGCGGCTGTGACGCCCTTGGCGGTGCTGGCGACTTCCAGATCACGTTCGACGGAACTTTCGATCGCCTGGGCGAGAGTCATGCGCCGCGCCTGGGCCAGAGCCGATGCAGGCGAAGCCGTCACGCCAAGTAGGGTCAGCAACGGCAGGAAGATCAGGTTCTTGTGCATGTCCATGGCGGGACACTCTGGTGGGCGACCCTGGCGTGTCAAGGCCCTCGGGTGCGAACTGTTCGACGTCGCGCCTTACGGGCAGCCGCGCGGGCACTCGAGGACGATGTCGTCGATCCAGAAGTCGAAGGACTCGGGGTAGGTGATGAAGTTCAGGGCCGCCACCATGTCCGAGAACATAGGTTGCGGTGCACCTGGGCCAAGCGGTGCCAAGTCGGCGATCGGCAATCGATACTGGGTCCACGCGGTGGGCACGAGCAGTTCCTTGCCTACCCAAGCGCGGTCGGCCTTTTTCGCGACCCAGAAGCTCTCGGTCTGCGGCCCTGTGATAGCGAAGATCAAGCGCTCGGGGTTGGCCAGGCCGCAGCGCGCCCAGAAGGTCAGCGTGGCGTCGGCTGAAAGGGCGAAATGATGATGGCCGACCAGTGCCGAGCCCTCGGCGGCGCCACGTCCCGTGATTCGGGCAGCATACCGGCTTGAGCCACGTGGCCGATCCAGCGCCACGGCCGGCGCAGGTGGCAGCGCTCCCCGGCTCGGCAGGTCCGTGGCCTGTGCGACCCAAGCGAATCCGACACCGCCACCCTCGAAGTCTTCGAGAACCAGTGTGGTGGGGCGGGGCGTAGTGGACGACTGGGGAACAATCGGGACGTTGGGCGAGGCGGGCTGTGCCGACGGGGCGGGCGCAACCGGCGAGGTGGGCTTGTTCTCGGCATCTAGCGCAACTGCCTGGCAACCAACCAGGCACAGCGCCAGCGCCGACCGCATGTGTTCTCGCATGAACGCAAGGTAGCAGATTCCGATGGCCCGGCCCGCGATCCTGGGGCAGCATCACAAACCGTGATTGAGGCTGCTGGCTCCGCCGACGTGTCCGGTCTGTCGAAGCGCTCCCTTGCGCCGCCCGGCTCCGAACCGGGATACGACACTGGGCCGCGCGTCAGTGGCGCCACCGTTCTGGTCGTCGACGACAACCTCGCGCTGGCGGAGAATCTGGCCGAGATTCTCGCGCTGGGTGGCTTTCGCACCACACTGGCGGACTCTGCCGAGACGGCGTATCTGCGGGTGCAGAAGGGCGGAATCGCCGCGGTGGTAAGCGACGTCCGCCTGCCTGGGCGTAGTGGCATCGATCTGGTGGACGCGATTCGAAAAGACCACGCCGATGTCAGGGTCATCCTGATGAGCGCTTTCAGCGATGCCGAGGCCCTGGCTGCGGCCGCCCGGGCGGGCGCCGAGATCCTGTCGAAGCCGGTCGAGATCAAACGGCTGCTTGCGTTGCTCGAACCCTCGAATTGAGGACGACGTCCCGGGTCGGGTCAGACGGGCGGCCTTCGACTGGTTGATTGCCCGTTAGGCGGCGCCCCAAGCAGGTTCATGTCCAGTTCTCCACTAGTAGTCCAGGAACCTTCGAGAAGTGCTTCACGTTGTTTGTCACGAGTGTGCGGCGCAGGGCGACTGCGTGAGCGGCGATCAGGACATCGTACTCGCCAATTGGAGTTCCTCGTTCGGCGAGAGTACTACCGATTCGCCCGAACTCGGTGGCCGCGGCTTCATCGAAGGACACAACTTCGATTGCCGTCGCGATCGTGTCGATAAGAGCATGGAGCTTCTTCGATCCCTTGCGGTCGGCTCCATACCGAAGTTCAGCAAGGGAGATGGCGCTCATACATAGGTCGGACGGCTTTCGCGATCGGATCTGCGCACCAACTTCCCCATGGCCGCGCAGCGCGAAACTGACGCTGTCAGTATCGAGTAAGTACTTCACGATCGCTCGAAAGGATTCTTCCTCGAACCAACCAGCCGTCCCGACGGTCTGAGGATGTCTTCCTTCCAAGCGCCCAGACAGGCGAGAAACTCCGGAGACCATTCATCGGCAGGTTCAAGGATGACCTGTTTTCCCGCCCGTCTGACGATCACTTCGTCCTGATCTTCGTTGAACCGACACGACTTCGGGAGCCGCACAGCCTGACTGCCGCCATTCTGAAAGATCTTAGCCCGCTCACTCATGACGTAAAGTATATATTGACGTATATACCTGTCAAGGGGCAACGCATCCGTCCATATATATTGAAGGCCACCCTCACGAGAGGGATGAACCTCCATTCCGCGACCAGCAGGAAAATACGCCGGGTTCCGTCGAGCCCATCGCACAAATCAGGGTCTCGTTGTCGAATCCGGGCAACTTCTGAACCGACTCCAGGACGCTGGGTACCAGCGGCTCCGGTATAGCCGTTCAGCGGCGGACGCGAGAGGGAGCGTAGCGACCGACGCGTCCGTCCGACCGCAACGGCGGTATGGGTTGACCGTTCCACTTTCGAGACCCCAGGGGGACCTCCTGGGAAACTGGAAGCGGGGCATGCACCCGCGGGATACGAACCTGCAACGGCGAGCACGAGATGCTCTCCAACTCGGTTTCGATCCCGCGAATGTGCCTGCGCCCGAAACGAACCCTCAGGGAAAGCCGCATCACCGGCTCTCCATATTGCGTTCGCTGGGCTTGGCTCCGCATGTCCCGTCTCGAATCGTAACGCAAGGAGGATGACATGCACGAAGATCAATCACAGTTCGCGGCCTTCATCGGAATCGACTGGCCAGACCGGAAGCACGACATCTGTCTGCAAGTGGCCGGGTCGAACGACAACGAGTTCAGCGTGCTGGAGCACCGGCCCGCGGCGATAGAAGCGTGGGCTCAGATGCTGGCCCAGCGGTTCTCGGGCAAGTCCGTGGCCGTGTGCATCGAGCTGTCTCAAGGTCCCATGGTCTCCGCGCTCCAGGAACGGGATGAAGCGACGGATCCAACCGACGTACGCCTTCTCGGTGCGGGGGCTGTAGTGGCGCGTGCGCAGTGCCACGCGGACGCGGTCGAGCAGCCGCGGTGGAGCGACCGGTGAGCCGGACGAATGGCCGCGTTCCGGACGCGGGAACGGGATCAGGTGGCCGGACGTGCCTGGTTTCCGGACGGGGCCCTCCATGACACGGGCGGGTCTGGCAGAGGCGTGCCCGGCAAGCGCGGGCACTCAAGGACGATGTAGTTGCACCAACATGCGCCAATTCGCAATTCGGCCGTGGCCTCTCTCAAGAGGTGTCCGAAATCGCCTGGGCACGCGGGTTGAGAGGGCGGCCGCGAAGCGACGTCCGTGGGTGGCGAAAAGATTCCTCGATCAAATCGATCACTCACAAAGATAGGATCGACAGGTGGATCTGTATGTGAACCATGGAGGGCATGCAGAACCCACCGCGACTGTTTGAGCATGCGCCTGGAATCGAGACCCGCAGCAGGGTAGCCACGGAGGCAAGGCCCGGATCGAGAAGCCCCATCGCCCGCAGGGAGAGATGCGGTTCGAGTTTCCGGAGGATGCTCTGAAGGTTGGCGCATCCGGCTCGTGTGATCTGAAACGCTCCGGGGAAAATGGAACTGGCAGCCTTCAGCAAAGGCTGCGAGGCGCTGGCGAGCAGCGCGGGACGATCACTGAAGAGTCCGCAGATCCTGCTGACTCTGTGGCTGTACGCGCTTACACAAGCGGTGGGCACCGCGAGAGAGATTGCCCGACTCGTCATCAGCGACGTGGCATATCGCTGGATCTTCGGCAGGGTGGACATCAGCCATCAGAAGGCGTCGCAGTTTCGAGTGGGGCACGGCGAGGCGCTCAACGAGTTGATGAACAATATCCTGGCGACGCTGATGAATCAGGGATTGCTATCAATCGCGGTCCTGGCCCAGGACGGGACACGGACTCGCGCAGCGGCCACCGCGCCGTCGTCTCGGACCTACGGCTCGCTCTTGCAGTGCCGGGAACAGGCCAAGCCGCACATCAAGGCGGTGCTGGCTGCGTCGGACGACCCGGAGTACACGCGCGCTCAACACGCGGCGCGGGCCGCAGCGGCCAAGAACTATCAGAAGCGCGTCGAGGCTGCGATCGCGATGGTGACCTAGCTGCAGAAGCACCGCTCGCCGTCGGACTCGCCTGCCCGCGCCTCGACGACCGACGCCGATGCGCGAACGATCAAGATGGGCGATGGAGGTCTTCGTCCAGCCTACAACGTGCAGTACGCCGCGGCCGGATCGTTCACGGTATCGAGAAGGTCACCTGCGTGATCATAATCAACGCCTCGGATCCAATATTCTGCAGCACGCCAAACGCCTTATCTGCTGACGCCGCAGAAACGGCCGATCGCGTCGGGTATCACGGCCCGGCCATCACAATCCACCGCGCCTGCCGTTGTTGCCGTCGAAATCGACGCCACCAACGACCGCCGCGCCGCGCTCCAGTTTGCCTTCTCCAGCCGTGGCGCATCCGCGTTCTGCCACCGCCCCCCATACTGCGTCCGCTACGCGATAGATGGACACATCTTCAGGCCAAGCTCCCCTGGTGCTCGCGCGAGATCTTCAGCGGTTCCGAAATGACCCGGCCGCTCGCGGCCACGACGTCGCTCAAGTACCAGGCCGTCTTCATGCTGGCGTACGGGGCGGGACTGCGGGTCAGCGAGGTGGCGGCGCTGCAGATCACCGCCATCCAGGGGGCGGACTCTTCGGGTCGTCCGGTCTCAGGGAATACTTGGAGCGCTGGCGGCCTCACGCGCCAAGTCTGCCCGTCGAAACTCGGCCTTTGCCTCGGCTCTCTGACGAAGAGCCTCAGCAGTGACGGGTTTTGAAGGATCTTCCCGGACTGACGAAGCTGCTATGCAGCCCTTGATCTCCTCAATCATCGCCCGTGATTCGGAGTTGCTGTTGTCAAAGGCGCTCTTCGTGGAAAGCGGCACCGCGTAAAAATCATTTATGGCGTCCATGCACTGCGGACTTCTGCAGGCGCAGATCTCAGACTTATACGCCCAGAGCGTCTCTCCTGCGCTGGCGCGTTTGATATCAGCCCGGACGAGGTCAATCTTTGCGGAGATCATCCCTGGCAGCGCGCGGGGCTCAGCTGTGGGTGCCCGCCGCTTCCCGGGCAATGAAAACTTCTGCTTTTTCGCTGGTGCACCAGTGCGCACGTTGAAGACAATTGGTTCCGGGTCCAAAGGAGGATCGGACTCCGGCGCGGGGCGCAGGCGGACGAGCAAGATAAAGGCAATCGCGCCGGCGCTCAAAACCACGAACGCACCCACCAGGACTGAAATCTTCGATTTGGTCATCGTAGTTGTCTCCAGAATCGACGAGTCGGAGGGAGACGAGCCCACCGACTCGTCGAGAAACATAGGTCTTAAGTGGCCGGCCTAAGGTTGGCCTACAATGGCACTATGAATTCGGGGAGTGCGAGGACAGGAGCCTCGTATTTGCATCCACCCGTGAGACCAAGTCGGTTGAGGAAGTGCGACCGTGCCGAGCTCCGCCACATCACCTTGAAAGTCTGTTCTGCTTGCGGCATGTATTTCTTGTCGCCGCACACGTAACCATAACTTAGGGTCTTTAGGGCCGAGAAGTCGGCTGGCGTTTGGAAGGCCAGGGAGTCGCTCTCGTCACTCACGTGACAGGTCCGGCAAGCCTTGGCCACCACGTTCTTGTAAAGCTGACTGTCGTTGGTGTTGGTGTTCCACTCGGCTGGGACCACGTCGTCCTTGAACGTCGAGCGCGTCCAGCCACCGTACCAATCTTCGATGAGGTGTCTGGCGGTCTGTAGAAAAAACAAATCACTGAACTCCATCATGAAGTTAAGCTTCCTGAATGAGCCTTCCTGCGCAACTCGGGACAAGGGGTTTGAAGATGTCGAGCTGTAGTACTCCAACGCCTGTAGGTCGAAGGGGAGGAAATAGGCCCCCGTTATCGTAGAATTATCGAATGTGTACGTCGAGGAAGTCCCGTGACAGGCGAGACAATTTCCAGGATTGAACGTGTTGAATCCCTTGCTGTCGAGGGCGACCGGTCCCGTGAAAAGCTTGCCCGGTGGGTCGAAAACGGCGAAGAGTACCTGATTTGGATCATTAGGCCCCATCCACTGACGCTCGACCATGGCGACAGTGGCGAAAGGGGCGTGCGCATCATACGCAGCCTTCGCCTTTGTCTTGTCATCGAAGATGACCTTGCCAGCATTGTCCTTGCCGGCGTAGTTGCCCACGTAACAGGCAATCTCCCGCGTGCAGGCATTGTCGATACAGTGCATTTCGCGGCCGATGCCTAAGTCCCCTTTGTTGAAGTATGTGGCGACGGTCTCTGGAGTGGACAGCGCGGTCGCGCAATCGGAAGGTCGGCCGGGGACCCACACAATGGGGCCGAAGTATCTCGCGCGAAAGGCCGCCAAGGTCCCGAGACCAGACGTGATGGTTTGCGTCTGTGCGGTATCGACGATTGTGTGGTCATAGTAGTAAGCGGTCTCTGTGGCTTGCGGCCAAGTTGTGGAGAATTGAAGACTCTTTTTCGCCAGCCAGTTGGCCTCAGGGCCCACGGCGGGGGCTGACGGATCGGGGCTGGAGTCCGACAGGACCAGCACGAGGTCATTCCCCTGCTTTCCATCGCTGTCGCGGACAGGCAGATAGACGGTAGGACTTCCGCTCTTGAACGCTTTGAACCGGATGCGAGCGGTCCCGCCCTGCAACCACCGGGAATCTACGGTGAAAACCGTGATGGGGCCAGTAGTCCAATTGAACCGGCTGCCCGACTGAGACGACGAAGTCACGGTGTAGGCTTTGGCCCAAGAAAGGTCATTCGTAGAGTCGCCATTTCCGTCCGTCAGTACCCAGATTTCGAGTCGATCCGAGGAAGTGAGTTTGTAGTTGACGAACCCCTTGAAGGTGAAGGACTGGGCGGCCGGGTTGCTAGTATCGATGCCCGCGAGACGGGGTTCCTCCGCCATCCCGCTGATTTGCGCATGGGCGGTAGCTGGGATGACGGCCAATAGCGACAGAAGGGCCCACTTGGAGATTTGGAGAAGCGTTCGGTGTACGTGTTTCATTGGATCCGCCTTTCGAATGGTGCTGACAGCGTGCGCAGACGGCCGTCAGACACTGTTGACTCAGGTGGCTCTGGATACCTTGGCGGTCTGGCGCGAGCAATACATTCTACTTAACAGCAGGCCACGGGCGCCGCGGTCGAGCGTTGAACGTCGGCATCGAGAAGCGACCCTCAAAATGTTCGACGCGTAGAGCCGCCTCACGCGGTTAGCGGCGATCTTCATTCTCGCGCGCCCGGCGCGGCCCAGGACGGTCGCCCACGAGTAGACAGGCCGCAACAGACCTCGCTGTTGCGGTGGTTGCGCTGAGACCGTTGCAGGGTGTTGCGTCTCTCGCCGATATGGTCGTGCCGCCTTCATTGAAGGGATGGCACACGTTGTGCTGTGTAGGTGCGCTGCGTATTGGTCGCAACTGTCGAATGAGGGGGCACGATGACAAGCAGGAACGCCGATACCTGCGGTACGACGACTGGCGGCCGGCATGCCGATCGCCACATTACCGGCGCACGATGGGGGCTCGACGGAGCCGAGGCCGTCCTCAGGCTTCGCTCCCTCCGCACTCGGAATGAACGTAGGTTTTAGATGGGCATGGCCCAACGAGACACGGGGGGGGAGACAGCATGAAGATGAGTTCATTGATGCGACGGCGTTCCGGCGCACACGGCTTGGCCGAGGCCGAACCGACGAAGCAGGTGCCGGCCGACGGAAGTGCGGGGATCGAAACCGATGACCGCCGGTTTGCTCGGCAGATGAGGGACCATAGGGTTCGGCATTTCGGCAAGCAGGCGAGCCTTTCGGTCGAGGTGCGGTGCACTGAAGCTGCGGTTTCATTTTGGGAGTCTGGCCGCCGCCTGCCGCAGCGGAGCACCTTCTTGCGAATTTGCCACGCTCTGGTCGAGAACGGGGCCACGTCGCGAGAGGTAGCCTCCCTGCGGCGCGCCTGGGAGGACGCCCAGGTCCGCAAGGCACCGAAGCGGCTGGTGTTGCCCAGCTTCTTGATTACAGTTGGGCGGCCCTGAATCCGTGCCGTGGCTGTAGGCGGGGAGTGGAGGCCTGGTGCACAAAGAGACTATGTGTGTTCTCACCAGGTGTCGGTATCGTCGGCCCGCACCGATGCCCGCTCGAACCCCTCATCCTGCGAACCAAGCTCCATCCACCGAAGGCGCAGGGAGCGGTGCCTCGACCGCGGCTACTTGCCACGCTGGATGGCGCGCCACTTCGGCGGCTGACGGTCGCCCCGGGCGGTTCGGGCAAGTCGACAGCCGTGTCGGCCTGGGTGGCGCAGTCTGGCATCGCCAGCACATGGGTGACTCTCGAGCCCTCAGACAACCAGCCTGGGCAGTTCCTTCGCTGCATCATCGAGGTTCTTCGAGTGATTCGGCCCGGGCTGGGTGGGCAGCTGCGCGGCCTGCTCAGCTCACCGGGCGCCATCGATCTGGAGCAGGCGCTCGCCAAGTTTGTCATCAACGAGCTCCAATCTCATCCCGACAACATCGTGTTGGTGTTTGACGACCATCAGGTTGTGTCGGACCTCGAGATCCATCGTGCTGTCGACTGGCTACTAGAGCACATCGCAGACTGTAGGACTAAGAACATGGCTTCGCTGTGAACACGCTGTTAGGAATGGCCTCCGCCATTTTTTTTGGTTGCGCCCATTGCGCGGACTGTGGTCTAGAATAGGAAAATGAGACGCCGTGCGATGTCATGGTATGAAATACTTAGCTCATTGGTATTTATTGCCATTGTGGCGTGCGGGCGGGGAGCAGCTCTGAACCCCGGCGATTCGTTCGATGGCAGTCTGGGCGGGGGTGGAGATCCATCCAATCAGCCGGGTTCAGCGGGAGGCGGGATGCCGCGAGGAGGCGCTGCAGGGGTTGTGGGAGGAACCGGCGGTTCAGCGATGGATGGCCCATCACCGGGCGGCGCCGCCTGCGGCGAGGCGGACCAGGCCTGCTGCGCCGGCGGGGCTTGTAACGCAGGGGGCTGTTGCGTAGGGGGGCGGTGTGCAAAGGGGGGCAGCACATGTCCCACCGTAGGGGGCACTTGTACGAACGGCGCGTGCGGCGCCTGTGGCACTGAAGGACGTCCCTGCTGTGGCGGGGATCTGCCGCGACCAGGAGTTTGTACGGGCCCGAACACCGTTTGCGCGGGGGCCTCGTGCGTGCATTGTAGTGGGCCCAATGAGGCTTGCTGCGCCGGGCGGACATGTGCCGGAGCTCTCGTATGCGGCACACAGAACACCTGCGTCGAATGCGGAAGACCTGGAAGCCCATGTTGTCCCGGCGCCACGTGTTTGTCGGGCGGGTGCTGCGTCGGAAACATGTGCCTCGGGGAGGGGGCCTCGTGCGGGGCTGGCGCTGGTGCGTGTATGGCCAGCAAATGCGAGTTCTGCGGCGGTCTCAACCAACGGTGCTGCAACAGCACCTGCCAGGGAGCGAACCTAGGGTGCTTCAACAACACTTGCGCGCAGTGCGGAGGTGCGGACCAACCCTGCTGCCCTACCCCGGCCGGCAATTCCACCTGTGCGAGCGGCCTTGGGTGTACGAAGGTGGCCGGTGCGGCCACACCTGTCTGTCAGAAATGCGGAAACCCAGGGGACACGTGCTGCGAAGGCAACCGCTGCAATGGCAACGGCTGTTGCACCAACAACCGTTGTCTTGCTGAAGGGGATGCCTGCTCAGGATCGGGAGCCGCCTTGGTCAAATGCTCCGCGGGCCGATGCGGCTGCGGCGATCACTTGCAGGCCTGTTGCGCAGGCAACAAATGCAACGACGCTGGCGCGATGTGCACACCGGAGGGCGGGTTCCCCCGCTGCTTCAAGTGTGGGTTAACCAATAGCGTCTGTTGCTCCGGGGGCAAATGCGACAGCGCCAGCGACGTGTGTACTCCCCGCGGTGGGGTTGCGCTGTGCATCAGGTGTGGCACTGCAGGCGGACCGTGCTGTTTCGGCAACACGTGCTCAGACGGGAGCTGTTGCACGGCTCCGCTGGGCGACATACCCCAATGCGTAGGGCAGGGAATGATGTGCCCGGCGCTCGCAGGTACTTGTGGCGCCGGGTCTTGCGGGGCTTGCGGAGGAGAGGGTCAAAAGTGCTGTGGCCTTGGCGGGCCAGGTATCTCCTGGTGTTCTCAAAGCGGAACCTCCTGTTTCTATCCAGACAACAACCCCATGAAACCAGCCACCTGCCTGAAATGCGGGGGTGCCGGGCAGCCTTGCTGTCAGCCGAAGACCGGCGCGTCTTGCCTGGTGGGCCTCAAATGCGTGTTTGTTGGCGGCGACGTGGGGACCTGCAAGCCGTGACGCGCACTGCGTGGGGCACGAACCCCACTCCCCGCGGACGAGGCTTCCTGTGGTTGGTGTTGTGGCTATCCACCTGTGGTGGAGGGGGGCAACTACCTGCTGACGCATCTGCGGTCGACGGAGGCGCTTCCGACAGCAAGGTCGGCCTGGTAGTCGACCTTGCCCCGGGCTCAAGCTCTGCAGGTCGCGTGGCCGACACGGCAGCCATTCACCCTGCGCCCCGGCCCCGGACATCAGCCCTCCAGGCAGCGTGCGACGATCTGGCGTCCGGGGCATGCGCCCGCCTCGACGCCTGCGGCAGAGCCATCGTCGCCATGCGGTTTGGCGCGCCAGGGGGGTGTCGCGCAGTTCTTCGGGAAGTCTGCCTTATAGATGCGACAGCTCCTGCGGCATCAGTGGATGCAGGCGATGTTAGTGACTGTGCGCGACGAGCGCCCACGTTGAGCTGCAGAGATCTCGCCGAGGCGGATCCCGCGAGCGCGTGCCGATGGAAAGGCCTAGTTCCCGCTGGATTCCCCTGTGGCTCGCACGCGCAGTGCATGAGCGGCGTTTGCGAACGTGATGGGCCCTGCGGGCTCTGCGCACGCGTCAGGGGCCTGGGGTCGGAGTGCAGCGGTGAGGGGGAAGGGTGTGAGCCGGACCTAGTTTGCTTTGACGACATCTGTCTGCAGCCTGGACGGATCGGCGAGGGGTGCAGCGCGCGGCCTTGTCAAGAAGGACTCACGTGTTTGAACAAACAATGCCGCCCGCTTGGTGGCACCGGCTCTGTTTGTGAGGACAGCGACGACTGCCGTCGTGACGACGGGCTATTCTGTTTCAAGAAGGACGATGGCCAGGTCAACGGGGTCTGCCAACCTGTGCGAAACGCCAGAATGGGGCAGGCATGCGGGCACAACCAAGGGGTGGAAACCGTCTGTGTGGAAGCCACCAGTTGCCAGGCGGAAAAATCAGGCGATGACCACTGTGTTTCTCCGGCTGTGGATGGGGAGGCCTGTGGCGACGGAGCAAAAGGGCGACCGTGCGCTCTTCCGAGTGTCTGTGAGCAGGGTACTTGCGGCGCACGCATGCCCAATCACTGCTCTTGACCACGGATCGACATGACCATGCGAACGCGTAGATTTTTCGTTCGTAGATTGTTTGTTTTTCGCGAAAATGTCAGGTCAGTGGGTCAAGAATTGTCCATCAATTTCAGTACCCGAGTTGCGTCTTGACCGATGCGTAGCGCGCGTCGGCGAAGGTCTTCATCAAGTTAACCACCGTGGTGATGTTGCCGCAGCGCGGGCCAGCGCCGGCGGCCATCGAAGCCGCTTCGGTGGCGTCGTATTGGGCCGCTGCCGCGTCGATGATCTGCTTCATGTTGTCGGGCTTGAAGATGGTCTCGTTCAGTTCCTTCATCTTCGCGTTGTACTCGGCGCGGAACGCCGTGGTGATGAATGCCGTCTTCCAGATGTTGCAGCCCGGTCCCTGCACGCCAGCAGCGGCGCAGTAGATCGTGCACACCGGCGATCGCTTGTTGGCCGACGTGGCCAGATTGCATACCGGGCTGGAATCCACGCCGAACATCCGGTCGACGTCCCAGGAGGTGATGGTCCACGGCCCTTTGCCGGGCTTCACCGCGTCCGGCGGCAATTTGTAGACGTTGTAGTTCTTGCCCGTGTCATCCCAGGGAGCGCCCCATTGCTGGATGGCGTAGTACTTCAGCGTGGCGTCGACATCGAAGTTCTTGGTCAGGAAGTCGCGCAACGTGGCCATGCTGCTCCGCGCGGCGGCGAGTCCGGTGACCAGCGCCATGATCTCGTCGGGACCGCGCCAGTTGTTGGTCTCCAGCTTGTACGTGACCTCGTAGCGGTACCTGACGGGGATGGCGGGGCAACTTGGGTTTGCGACGATCGGCCCGCCGAAACCGGGCGCCCACGGCCCCAGATCCTCGCCCGTGCTGAACAGCTTGTACAGATCGCCCACCGCTTTGCCCTTGCCGTGGAACCGTTGCAGGTAATCCTCGCCCACCGACTCGACGTCCATGACGTAGTTGAACGGGCCGCCGTTGACGAACTGGCGCGCCCAGCGGCGGACGCGCGGGGCCGAGATTCTGCCGCCCTGATCGCTCTCGTCCAGGGCGTTGGCAACGAAGTGAGAGAACCCCGGACAGGATTGTTCGAGCTTGTTGAGGGTGACTTCCTTCACGCCCTCGAAGTGGTGGTACTTGGGGAAGCCCACCTTCCAGGCCAACGCCAGGAACGGCGGCTGCGGCAATCCCGCGGGCACCAACGGTTTGGGGGCCTCGCCCGGCCACGTGGCAGCGGCGATCTCGCGTGAGAACGTGCGGCCCTCCAGGCTACCCGTGTAGCGCCCGCCGGCGTCGGTGTAGTCGACCACCTTATTGGCTTCATCCACGAAGGCGAACACGATGGGTACGTCCGCATTCCAGCTCGGGTTCTCCATGCACTTCGTGCAGCCGCCGTCGTAGTTGGACGGGCATCCCATGACCGGCCCGTTGGGCGAGATATTCGTCCACAAGCGCCCCCAGTTCTCGGGCGTGATGAGCAGCGAGTAGTACGGCTTGCCGGTGACCTGCGGGACGACGAAGTAGAAATGGTAGCCGTAGGGAATCGGATCGGTCGCGCGCGGCGAGATCACCTTGCCGCCGACCAGGATGCGGTAACGCACGGTCGAGTTCGCGCCCTGCGGCGGCAACACCGCCTGGTAGCCGTCGGGCGTGGACGCCATCGGCACCTTGGCCGGCGTCGGCGCGGCGACCCTCTTGGCCTTGTCGAATTCCAGGTAGTACTCGAGCTCGACGGCCGCGATGGGGCCGCCGCCGACCTTCGCACGCACCACCACTTTGTCGGTGGCGCGGATGAGGCCGGTCGTCGGATTGCCCTCGGGGAACACCGCGATCACCTCCGTCACCGTCGGTGGCGCCATGCCGGTCAGTGGGTTCGCGCGTCCCGGTGTGGCGCCGTCCATCGCGGACGGCACCCAGTTGGCCACGTCGGTCGCAGAAGTCACGTAGTTCACGCGCTCGAGCGAGTGGCCCAGGTATTTGTGGGGCGCGAAGTCCTTGCGCGGATCGCTCGTCATCGGAAACCACTGGGCCTGCGAGAACCAGCCGGTGCCGGCGCCGAAGCCATCCGCTGCCAATGGCCACGGCAGCTTGTCGTCGTACTGGACAGCATCCACGGTCGCCCCGGCGGCGTCCTGCAGCAGGATCTTCCCGCCACCATCGTCGAGCGCGCCCACGTAGTCGCCCAGCACGTTGGTCGCGACCGCGCCCAGGTTGTACTTGGTCAGCTCCATCAGCCTGGCCTTGTTCTTGGCGACGACCAGGAAGTCCCCGGCCGCGATCGTGGTGCCCATCGGGAACGTGAACTGGACTTCTCCGCTCAGCTTCCAGCCACCGATCGGCGTCGGCACGGCGCCAGGGTTATTCAGCTCGACGAACTCGTGGTTGTTGTCGTCGGCGTTCGAAAGCACCGGGTGGTACATGATCTCGGAGAAGGCGATCTTGGGCGCCATGATAGGCGGTGGTGGTGGCGCGCCGCCCCCCGTCGCGCCGGCCGATCCCGTGCGTCCGGCAGCGCCACCGGAAACGCCGCCGCTTGCGCCGCCAGCACCCGTCGCGGGCTGACCACCGACGCCTCGCCCCGTTCCGCCGCCTGATGGATGGGCGCCGGCGCCGTCAGCGCTGCCGCCCTGGCAGGCGCCGCCCACCGCGGCCAGCAGGGCGGCGCCCATGATTCGTTGGCGCAAGTTAGCCGGGCTCATTTTGGGTGATCATCCTGATGCCACAATCGCCCGAGTATCACGTGACCGACAGTAATTCTGTCGTCGTGGCGGCCAAAGCTGGGCGCGCCCAACTTGCACGTCTGGCCTCGGCTGACCCGCGTGCAATCGGTTGACGCGAGCCGGCGGTAAGCTCATGATGCCGCCCGCGCGGGCGTTTTCGCAGTTCAGGGGCCCACGTCCTTTCAAACCACAACCACCAGAACAAGGAGCATCGCATGTCGACTATCAATGAGGTCCGATTGTCACGTCTGTCCCGGCCATTTACTCGAGGTCGGGCGTCCGCGACCGTGTTTGCAGCGCTGGCGCTAGTTGCATTGCCGTTTGCCCGCGCAGACGAGGGCGGCAAAGCTGGCTGCCAGGATCTTCCTAGCCAGGCGGCGCTGCGCGCGGCCCTGAAATCGGTCGTGGTGTTTGGCAACACCGCCAATAACGGTGGTTTCGGGCTCAATATGTGGGCAACGGTGGTCAACCGCGATGGCCAGGTGTGCGCGGTGGCGTTCACCGGCAACGAGCGCGGCGATCAATGGCCGGGCAGCCGTGTGATCTCGGCGCAGAAGGCCAACACCGCGAACGCT
>JANPCZ010000006.1:0-25471 GCA_031431215.1 Myxococcales bacterium | reverse complement strand
CTCCCGTCGCCGGGCAGCACGCAGATCTCGCTCGTCTTGTCGCCCAGGTCGCATCCGATGGTCTCGATGGTAGTCTTCGTCATGGTCGCCTTCTCCTTTGGACTTCGAGTCCGTGAACAGCCCGCAGATTATCTGCGAGCGGGGGAAGGCGGCCTCCTCATCCCATCTACCCCCGGTGCCGTCAGCGTCGGGGCCCGCCACCACCGCGTCAAACCCGATCCGTCCACAAGACAGGGCGCATCCAACCAGCAGCGATCGCCATGGCGACTGAGCGGCTCGTTGCGTCGGCGTCCTTGCGGGCATACGTCTCCAGCTCAATCGACGGATCCGCCGGGCGGCTACACCTCGGCCAGTCGGCTACGGCCCCTTGGAGCAGGAAGGAACCAGCCAGTCCACGAGAACCTCCTCCCCGGGGTTTGGCTCGATGGTGCGCTCGTAGATTTTCCCGATGCTCGCCACGAAGCAGAAGATCTTTTCGCTGTCGGGGTACATCTCGTCCGTCCCGACGACGCTTACCACCTTTCCGACGCGGCGATGGCAGATGACGGTTTCCTTGGCGAAGCGTTCAGGGAAATTCTTCGTGGATTTTCTCACGTCCTCGACCGACTCGATGTTCCACGCGTCATGGTTCTCGATTTTGACCTTGATCGGATCTGAGTTGCCGGGACGGTATTCGAACTCCGCATAGTCCTCCGGTTTGGGGTTATCGCGCGGAGCCGTCAGGCTCTCGTCGAGCCGGATCTTGTGAGACATGAAATAACGCGTGGTCACCGGGACGAGATCCGGGTTGAACTGGTCTTCCTTCTCCCAGAACAGCCTCCGTGGCTTCTCCAGTGCCGAGATCCACTTGTGAGAAAAATCGAGCGCGCTCGGCCGTACCTGCAGGAACGCAAGCGTCGTCTCCTGTCCGTGGCGAGGGTCATTCATCGGACCGAAGCTCGCGATGGACCATCGCTTGAACTTCGGGAACCTGACGCCGTTCCGGAATTCGTCGTACTCCCAGCGCGCGCCCACGCACATCGGGAACAGCGAGAAGCAGTTGCAGGGGGGACCATCCGACTCCCGCGGGCCCGGGGGGAACGACGAACTTTCGCAACGGCCGGCACGACTGCCGGACGCGCAGGTCTTGCCCTCCGGGCACAGGATATTCAGGCAGTCTCGGTTCAGGTGCACCTGGATCTGGTGCACCGTGTGGCGTTTGAAACTCACCCGCACCGTCTTGAGCACCCTCGGACGTGACCCCTTCCTGGCGGACACATCGATGTCGATCGGGCCGCTGTCATCGCCTTCTTGCAAGAATCCGATCTTGTTGGGCAGGATGGTCTTGTGCGGACCGTCGAGTTGATACTCACCGGCGAATAGGACCTTCTGGCCGCTCCGGACCTTGACCACGAAGTCGTCGATCTCGGCGGGCATCTCACCGAGTGGCTCAACGGAGAGATCCGACTTTACCTCCACCACGATCCCGGTCGGTGCTTCCGCCCCGCACGCGGCGATGACCAGCAGCGCGCCCACGCTTCGTCGTCTCATGACCGCCTGCCCCCGTTTCCTCGAACGCGCATGCCGCATGGACGCCGTAGTTTACAACTTCACCCGCCAGATCTCGGTCGAGATCGCGACGTCGCCGTCATTGTCGTTCGCTATCATGAGTACGCCCGGCTCAGGTACGGCGAGCCCCTCGGCCTTCTCCTTCTGGTAGCCGAGCTTGTACAGGTCGACGACCAGCGTCTTTGGCAGTGCCGTGGTCGGCGGATCGGCGGGGATCTCGATCCGGTAGACCCGCTTCAGGCGTGCATTGCCGCCTGCTTGATTGTCGCGCTCGAGGACATTCAGTGCGCCGTCTCCGCTGGTAGCCAGGCCGCAGGCGTGCGCATTTCCTTTCACCTCCTCGGGGTAGTCGAGCAGTCTCGCGTCGTCGAGCCGGTACTTGTACTCCTTGAACGACCTGGCACCGATGTCGTACGCGGCAATCAGGGTGTTCAGCTTGTCGGGCTCGTTCTTGTTTCCGCCTTGCAGGATGCCGTAGATGGTCTTTCCGTCCGCGCTGACCGTCAACCCCTCGAAGCCACGATCGTCGGCGTGGTCGATGAAGTTCATGGGCGGTGCGACCCGCTCGATGACCTCGCCCGTGCGGGTCACGTGCAGCAAATAGGGTTTCACCTCGTCGCCCAGCCAGAGGGTTCCGTCGGGCGCAAGCGAGATGTCCTCGGGATCGAGATCCGCGCCGGTGAGCGGCGTGCCTTTTTCCGTGAGCGGCAGGACCGCGATGATCTGCGGCGTGGGCGAGAGCTTCACCCGCACGAGACGCAAGACCCACTCCTTGGTGCGGTTGCCCCGATCGGTCACCATCCAGTAGCTATCGTCGCTCTTGTCGTAGGCGAGGCCCGAGCCGAAGGTGCCGGGCAACTCGGGGGTGAGCGGCAGCTTGAACCGCGTGACGTTGGAGGCGACCGCGGCGACAACGTCCGCCTTCGGGATCTCCACGACCATCGGCGCACGCGGCGCACCGGCGTCCGGGTTCCCGGGCACCACCATGGCCATGGGGCAGTCATGTTCGGACTCGCAGCCAAGCGCGATCGGCGTGGCGGCGAGCAGAAGAGCCAGAGTCCCTGAGATGTTTCGCATGCGCCGCCCTGACAGCAACCCTCGTTCCAGGTCCGGGTTTTGGGTTTCCTTCGGGCGGATCGCGGCCTTTCGCCCCATGGCGGGTTGGTTGTGCAGATTCCGCCAGGGCAGATCGTGCACAAGTTGCTCAGAAGGCGGCACTGGTACGGTCGAGTAGCGCGGCCTGCGCTACACTGACGCCCATGCTTGCGGCGGCACGCGCGTTGCGCATCGAAGGGGACCGAGTTTCGGTTCCAAGCACGGTCTTCGACCATGCCGGCTTCCGCGCCTGGGCCGTGTCCCCCGATTTTCCCGACCACGTGCGTGCCACCTTCATAGACGGCGAGGTGTTGCTGGAAATGAGCCCCGAGGAGATCGAGACCCACAACAAGGTCAAGGGCCACGTCTACGCTGCGCTCCTGCGCCTGGCCGAGCAGGAGAACCTCGGCGAGGCATACGCGGATGGCGTTCTCGTCACCCACCCCGAAGCGGGCCTCAGCGCCGAGCCTGACATCACGTTCGTGTCCTGGGCGTCGCTCGAGTCGGGACGCGTGCGGCTTCTGGAGGCGTCCGGGCGGAAGGACCGCTTCGTCGAGATCGAGGGCAGCCCGGACCTGGTCGTGGAAGTGGTCAGTGAGAGTTCGGTGCGCAAGGACACCGTCCTGTTGCGACAGTCATACGTTCGCGCTGGCGTATCCGAGTACTGGATCATCGACGCCCGCAGCGACACGATTCGATACGAGATCCTTCTGCTCGACGGTGACGGATTCCGATCGGCCACGCCCGTGGGTTCGCCCCAGCCAAGCCAGGTCTTTGGCCGCACCTTCACGCTCACGCGTGCGCGCAACCGCGCCGGTCGCTTCACCTACCGTCTGGCCACCGGCGGCTGACCGAGGGGCGGAGGCCGTCGTTCACGAAGCCGGCGCAAGCGCCCGGATGGCTGCGAGCGGCAGGAACATGGCAGTGGTCGTCGGCTTCAGCGCGGATTCCCCGATGATTGTTTGCAATGGGATGAAGGAACGTCGGGCGTACCAGTCGACCTTGTCAGGCACATAGTCGACGATCACGCCGATGCATCCAGCCTTTTCCGAAAGCTCTATCGCCAGCAGAAGCACATGCCGTAGGAGAGCGCCGCCGATGCCCTGGCCTTCGTGGCGCTCATCCACGGCGAGTTGCCCCAGGCGGAGGGCGGGCAAGGGATAGCCGGGCAGTCGCTTGCGGACGGCGGGTGGCAGGACGGAAAACTCGACCGAGGTGATGGCGAGCGTCGCGTAACCCACGACCCGCCGGTCGTCCAGCACGGCGACGTATGTCGTGCCGACGTGATGGCGATCCTGGTTCTGACGGGCAAACTCGCGTAGGAATCTCTGGAAAACCGCCGGCGCCCGAAAATCCTGAGTGTCGTCCTCGCGAGCCAACCTTCTAATGGTCACCGGCACGGCGGCTACCACGGAGCAAGGACGTCAACGCCTGACTTGGCCTGGGTGGATTCACGAGCGCCTTTGCCACCTGTCTTGATGACTCCGGAGTCAGCACCATGCGTGGTGGAATGATGTACTCGTCCGGCAGTTCCTCGAGCGCCGCCAGGTGGTGTCGCAGAGCCCAGCAGTTCCTGGATCGTGCTGATGTCGTAGCCCGCAGCGGCGGCGTTTTCGGGCATCATGTGACGCCGATGACCGCCCAGTTGACAGAAGTTATCGGACATTCCCGGACCGACAAGCGCTGGGCGGAAAAGTGGCCTTGAACTCACTACCCCCCAAACCGGCCAGGTTCGACTGGCTCAGCGACAGACGTTGCGACAGGCGGCGGCGAGTTTCCTCGGCGATGCGCGTCCGGATGTCGGCCAGCGCCCGGCGTGCGGTTCGCCCTGACACGTCCGTCAACTGAGCGATGGTCGCGGTGCTGAGGCCGTCGAGAAAATGCAGCTTCAGCATGGTCGCCTCGTGCGGCGGCAGCGTGGCCAGCACCTCGGTCAGTGCCTGCTGGAACTCCTCGCGGCAGTCGGCGCGCAGGAACGCCAGTTCGGGATCGTTCATGGCCGACTCGAGCTTGTCGGGATTCGCGTCGCCGGCTTCCGTCGCCGGCCGGGCGCGGCGCACGTCGATGGCGGTGCGCGCCGCCGCCACGCGGACCTAGCCGCCCAGCGGACCGTAGGCAGAACGTACGCCCGGCGGGAGCCATAGCGGCCCGTCGCCAAGGGGAAGTCAACCGCCGGACTGTCACGCTGACGGTACGATCCGTGGTGCGAATGCGATCGGGCTATGGTATGCCCTTCATCACTACCAGATGGAGTACCAATGCCGCTTCGCAAAACAGCGATAGCGATTCCCGACGACCTGCTGGCGGCCGTGGATCGCGCTGCCCTCGAGCGACACCAGTCCCGCAATGGGTTCGTCACGCTGGTGCTGCGACACGCGGTGAGAGCGCGCCGTGACGCCGAGATCACGCGGCGCCTCGACGAGGTCTTCGCCACGCCGGCTACCGCGAGCCAACACACGCACGAGGCGTCCGAACTGGATGCCACGGGGACGGACTGGTCGGACGAGCGGTGGTGATACGGCAGGGCGAAGTCTACTGGCTGTCTTTCGGGGCGCCCGAGGGCTCGGCACCCGCCGGTCGTCGGCCCGCGGTCGTCGTGCAGCACGACCGCTTCAATCGCAGCGCGATCTCCACAACGGTTGTCGCGGCCATCACGTCGAACGTCCGCCTGGGCGCCATGCCAGGCAATGTGCGTCTCCGGTCCGGAGAGGCAGGACTCCAGGTAGCGGGCGTGGTCAACGTGTCCCAGGTTCGAACCATCGACCGGTCGCGCCTCGGCAACCGAGTAGGCGTGCTCGGTGCTGTCAGGATGCGCGAAGTCCTCCGGGGCCTTGCCCTACTATTCGGCACCGACGAAGTCGCTGGCAGTACCTGATCGATGCTCCCGTCGCCCTGGCGCCAGTTTGCCGGGGCCGGGTCGCGCGGCGACAATGCCGCCGATGGGGTCCGCGCCCGGCGAGCGCGCCTGCCATCGCCACGACAGTTGCACCACCGGCGCCACTCGCCCCGGTGCCAACGCCGCGACAACTACGCTGGCAAGAGCGCGAGCTCATCGCCTTCGTCCACTTCGGCGTCAACACGTTCACCGATTGCGAAGATCTTCAACCCGACGGCGCTCGATGCCGGGCAATGGGCGCGCGCGCTGCACGACGGCGCCAGTTTCGCTCGGTCATCTGCGAAAGGTAACACCTCGACGTGGCCAGGCCGCGGGTTTCCAAGATCCGTTCTTCGGGTCCACCAGTAAACCGGCAGCTCGGTCAACGATGTCTGGGCTCTTGGGATGGCTGGCAGCGGAGACCACGACCCCGATGCGATCACGCTGCAATGGAACGGGTGCGCCCGTCACCAAACATGTGGCCGCGAGTTGACGTCGTTCCCGATATCGGCAAGATGCCACCGATCGAGATCGTCACTTGAATCATCTACGCACACGGCGAAAGGATCTTCAGCCGATGAAAGCCGCCACGTCTCTTCTAGGTGCCCTTGCGATGGTTTGTTGCACAGTCGTCGTTTGCGCGCCGGGCGCGCGGGCTGCTGGGCCTTCCGTTGCAGATCAGCTCAAGACCGCCGAGCTTGGACGCTTTGCCGCCATGATGAAGAGCGATCTGGAAGCGCTCGACAAGGTGTTGGCCGATGACCTGCGGTACACCCACTCGAGCGGGGCGTTCCAGAACAAAGCGCAATACATCGATTCCCTCAAGACCGGGGCCGCGGTGTACCACCGAATCGACTCTTTGGAGCTTGATGCGCAGGTCGTCGGCACCACGGCGATCTTGACCGGACGCGCTAAAATGACTCTGTCTTCCAAGGGGGAAGAGAAGGTCTATGAGATCCGCTACACCGACGTTTGGTTGAAGAGAAAGGGCCGCTGGCAGATGGCGGCGTGGCAGGCGACCCGCCTGCCGTAAGCAGCCCTCTAGCGAAGTCCCGCGGGACCTCGCCTGCCGCGGGCAGCGTCTTCGCGCACGCGGGCGTTTTGTAAAACGGGTTGCGTCAGGCAAGAAGTCCGAGTACGGTCTCGCCGGATTAGAGCCAGATGATGACAGCGGGGGAATGGCGACATGGGCGAAGGAAGAGTGTCCGAGAAGCGGCGGGTGGCCGGGCTGCGCGACTGGCTAGCTCTATAGCTCTAGCGAGCCTGCCCGAGGACTGGCGCGCCGTGCTGGGGTTACGGGACACGCTCGCGACCCAGCGCAAGCTGCTGGGTGAGGGAAATTGATCGTGGCCGATCACCGCGACACTGCCCCAGGCGACCACTTCGACGCGCTGTTGGCCGATTTCTTCGACGGGGACATGGACGCGCCCCGCGCCGCCCAGCTGACGCGGATGTTGCGAGCGGATCCGGCGCGCGCCGCCTTGTTCGTGGATCTGTTCCGTCAAAGCAGCACGCTGGGGCCGATTCTCGCGGCGGACGATCCCAGTTTCGCCCGCGCCGTGATGGAGGCGGCAAAGGCACACGAGAGCGCCGGCAGCGTGGTTTTCGGGCAAAACGCGGGGCAGGTGGCCGCGCCCGGAACCAAGTCGCGCCCAGGCAAGTAGGGCCTGACAGGCCCTATAACCCCTCCCCGTGCCGCGCTTGAGATCGAAAGCCGGGGGCCGGGGCAGGCACTTCACGCCGGTGCGCGCGCTCCTCGAATCGGTTGCGACGGTCGCCTACACGGGCGGCTGGCCGGCGCGGGTCCTCGAACGGATCCCCGCGTTCGGCCGGGTCACGCGCATCGAGCACCGTTTGCCGCTCTTGCCGCCTCGCCCCGACCACGAACCACGCCGCCCGCTGCGTCTGGCCTTCGCGTCAGATCTGCACCTGGGACCGCTGACACCTCGCCATCTGCTCGACCGCGCGTTCGCCGTGCTGACCGAGATCGCGCCTGACGTACTGGTGCTGGGTGGCGACTATGTCTACCTGGAAGCGACCCCTGCGCTGGCCGACGAGTTGTCCGCCCGCGTGGCGGCGGTTCCAGCGGCGGTGAAGGTCGCGGTGCTGGGCAACCATGATCTGTGGACCGATCACGCGCTCATCGAGGCGGCGCTGGAGCGGGCCGGCGTACGCGTGCTGATCAATGACGCCGCGTTCCTGCCCGCCCCTCACGACGACGTGGCCATCGTCGGGCTCGACGAGCCCTGGTCGGGCGACGCCGATCCCGATCGCGCTTTCGCGGCGGCGGCCGGCGCACGCTTGACCGTGGCCGTCGCCCACTCACCCGAGGGCTATCCGTTCGTGCGCGGCCGCGGCGCACCGCTGCTGCTCACCGGCCACACCCATGGCGGCCAGATCGCCGCACCGTCCGGCCCGATAGTCGTGCACGGCGCGCTCGGGCGCAGGTGGCCCGCGGGGCTGTTCAAGCTGCCCGATTTGCAGCTCTACGTGTCGCGTGGGCTCGGCATGGTGGATCTGCCGTTGCGCCTGTTCGCGGCGCCCGATGTCACGTTGTTCACGCTGGCTACATCTTGAAACCCGCTTGCTACCATCGCGCGCATGCCACCTGTCGCGTCGCCATCGTCACCATCGCTTCGGGGTCTCTTCCCGCCGCTGACCACACCGTTCGCCGATAACGGCGATCTCGCCCTGCCCGCCTTGCAGGCCAACATTGAAAAGCTGAACCACGAGCCCCTGCGTGGCTACGTGATCGGCGGCTCGAACGGCGAGTTCACGTCGCTGTCGTGGGACGAGCGCCTGGACGTCGTGCGCGCCGCCCGCGCGGTCATCCCAGGCGATCGCCTGCTTATCGCTGGCTCGGGCATGGAATCGACCCGTGCCACCGTCGAGCTGACCAGGCGCATGGCCGATCTGGGCGCCGACGCCGCCATCGTCGTCACGCCGTCGTACTTCAAGGCGCGCATGACCGCGCCGGCCCTGGAACGGCACTTCACCGAGGTCGCCGACACATCGCCCGTGCCCATCGTGCTCTACAGTGTCCCCGCGAACACCGGGCTCGACTTGCCCGCGACGGTCGCAGTCAAGCTGGCCGCGCACCCGCGCGTGATCGGCCTCAAGGACAGTGGCGGCGACATCGCCAAGATCGGCCTCATGCTGCACGACGCGCCCGCCGGCTTCCAGATCCTGGCCGGCTCGGCCAGCTTCCTGCTTGCCGCCGCCGTCCTCGGTGCCGTGGGCGCAGTCGCCGCGATGGCCAACCTGGCGCCGCGGAGGCTCGTCCAGATGCTGGCCGCCCTGGAGGGCTGCGACCTCGCGGCAGCGCGCGCCATCCAGCTAGACATCATCGAGCTCAACACCGCCGTCACCTCACGCTTCGGCGTACCCGGCCTCAAGGCCGCGCTCGACCTGCTGGGTTACCAGGGTGGGCGCGCGCGCTTGCCGCTTTTGCCGCTGCCCGACGAGGATCGCGCAACCTTGCGCGGCATCCTGGTGCGCGCCGGCCTGCTCGATCCCGCGTGACCCTGTGCGCCTCCGTGGGGACGCAACGGCACAGGCAACCCAAGGCGCGTCCGTGCGATAAGCCCTATCGGAATCTCGCCATGCAGCTGGTGATCGCAGAGAAGCCGTCCGTCGCGCGTGATCTGGCGCGCGTGCTGGGCGTGCGGCCGTCGGGCCGGGGCGGCTTCGAGGGCAAGGACCACGTCATCACCTGGTGCATCGGCCATCTGGTCGAGCTCGATGAGCCGGCCAGCTACGACCAGCGCTGGAAGGCCTGGCGGCTCGACACCCTGCCGATGATCCCGGCGCCGTTCAAGCTGCGCCCGGTGGCCAGCAGCAAGGATCAGCTGCGCGCCGTGCACGACCTGCTGCTCGACCAGCGCTTCTCCGAGGTGGTCAACGCGTGTGACGCTGGCCGCGAGGGCGAGCTCATCTTCCGCTACGTCTACGACATCGCGAAGGCGCACCTGCCGATCCGCCGGCTGTGGATCTCGTCGATGACCGACGAGGCCATCCGGCAGGGCTTCGCGGCGCTCAAGCCCGGCGCCGCCTACGACGCGCTCGCCGACGCCGCCCGCTGCCGGTCGGAGGCTGACTGGCTGGTGGGCCTGAACGCCACCCGCGCCGTCACCGTGCGGCACCGCAGCGGGCCCAACTCGACGCTGTACTCGATCGGGCGGGTGCAGACGCCGACGCTGGGCATCCTGGTCGCTCGCGAACAGGCCATCCGCAGTTTCGTACCGCGCGACTACTGGGAGCTTGCCGGCACGTTCAAAAGTGACAGCGCGGCGACCGCAGGCGCGAATCCGGCGTTCACGGCCAAGTGGGCGGCGGGCAAGACCACGCGTTTCGGCGCGCAGACCGCCGTCGAACAGGTGCTCACCCGCGTGCGCGTGCATGCGGGGCGCAGCGATCCGGCGGGGCCGGTGGTCGAGAGCGTGCGGCAGAAGAAGACGCGTGAGGCGCCGCCGCTGCTATTCGACCTGACGTCACTGCAGCGCACGGCCAACCGGCGCTTCGGGCTGTCGGCGCAGACCACCCTGGAGGCGGCCCAAGCGCTGTACGAGCGGCACAAGATCCTGACCTACCCGCGCACCGACGCACGTCACCTGTCGTCGGACATGGCCGCCGAGTTGCCCAAGCTGTTCCGTGGGGTGGCGCAGATCCCGGACTACGCCGGCTTCGTCGCGCCGTTGCTGGCAAAGCCGCCGAACCCTGGCAAGCGCGTGTTCGACGACAAGAAGATCCACGATCACCACGCCATCGTGCCCACCGGGACGGTGGTGGCCATGACGGCGCTAGGCCGCGACGAGCACCGGGTTTTCGATCTCGTGGTGCGACGGTTCCTGGGCGCGTTCTACCCGGACGCCGAGTTCGCGGTCACCCGCGCGGTGATCCGCGTGGGCGCCACCAGCGGCAAACCGCCCGCCAGGCCCAAGGCCAAGGACGACGGCGACGACAAGGACGCCATTGCCGACGAGACTTTGCTCGACCATGCGCCACCGCCGCCCGATCGCTTCGTCGCGCGCGGTCGCGTAAGGCTGGCTGCCGGCTGGCAAGAAGTCGCCGGCTTCGGTGGCGACGACGCCGAAGCCAAAGACGGCGATCTGCCGCCGCTCGCCGATGGCCAGCGCCTGGACGGAACCTTCGCCGCCCTGGCCAAGGCAACCAAGCCACCGCCCCGCCACACCGAGGCCACGCTGCTGGGCGCGATGGAGACGGCTGGCAAGGACATCGAGGATGACGAGCTGCGCGCGGCGATGAAGGACACCGGTCTGGGCACGCCCGCCACACGCGCCGCCACCATCGAGACCCTGGTCAAGCGGCGTTTCATCGCGCGCGATGGCAAGCAGATCGTGCCGACCGCGCTGGGCGTGGCGCTCATCGAGGCACTACCGGTCGAGAGCCTTTCGTCGCCGGAACTGACCGGGCAGTGGGAGGCGCGCCTGTCCCGGATCGCGCGCGGCCAGGAGACCCGCGCGGCTTTCATGAACGACATCGTCCGCTACGTGCGCGAGTCAGTGGACGCCATCCGTGGCGCGCCGGTCAACCGCACCATGGCCACAAACGCGCCGGACGCGAAGCCAGCGCAGGCGCTTGAGGCTCGCAAGCCGCGTGGCAAGGCGCCGGCACCTGCGACGGCGGCCAAGGTTGCGCCGCGTCCAACGATTGCCGTCGCTCGCGCCATCGCACCCGACGCCGCACCCGCTGCGGCGTCCGCCCTCAATCTGCGCTGCCCCCGATGCAAGCGCGGCCAGATGATGGCGGGCAAGCGCGGCTGGGGCTGCTCGCGCTGGCGCGAGGGTTGCGGCTTCGTGGTGTGGTTCGATGACAACGGCAAACGACGCAGCGAAGCAGACTTGAAAGAGATCGTCTCGCAGCACGCCTGAGCGCGTATCATCCGGGCATGCGTCTACTGGGAATCCTGGTCCTGCTGGTCGCCCTGCCGGCGGCCTGCCACGACGACAACGTCGGGTCGAATGGTGATCTGGTGGGTGGCCGCTGCACCATTGACACCGATTGCCGCAAACGCTGCCTGCAAGGCGGCGAGTTTCCCGGCGGCTACTGCTCGCTGACCTGCCAGGCCGACGCCGACTGCCCGTCGGGTTCCGTTTGCATCGACAAATCAGGGGGCGTCTGTCTGCTGGGTTGCCTGCAGCCGACCGACTGCGCGGGTCTGGGCGTCGGGTACAAGTGCGAAGCCAAGGAACGCAAGAGCATCAAGGGCGCCAAGATAGCCGTCTGCATCGGTGACTGATCGGGTGGCCGAACTCGAACTCGCGCGCCTCGATGCCGGCGCCGCGGCGTCATTCGACACCCTGTTTTCCATCTACTCTGAGGCGCTACCGAAGCGCGAGCAGAAGAGCCGCGCCGAGTTGCTGCGCATGCTGGCGGATCCGGCCTACCGGTTCTTCGTGGCGAGCAACGAAAGCGCAGTCATCGGGTTCGCCATCGTCTACGTCTTTCCTGCTCTCGACGGCGCCCTCCTCGAATACATGGCGATCGATCGTGAACGCCGCGGTCGCGGCCTCGGCGCCGAGTTGTTTCGCGCAACCGCGGCAGCCGTCGACTTGCCCCTGGTGCTCGAAGTCGATGCCGTCGAAGCCGGCGCCGGGGATAACGAGGTCAGGCGCCGCCGCCAGGCTTTCTACCGCCGGCTCGGCTGCCGGCGTGTCAGGGGCCTTGCCTACGTCCTGCCGCTGCCCGGACCGGGCCCGCCGCCGCACATGAATCTGATGATCCACGGCGCATCGTCGTTCGAGCTTGGCCGCGACCACCTGCGAACCTGGCTCAAGCTTGTCTACACGCGCGTTTACCATTGCCGCCCGGATGATCCGCGCCTGCCCGCAATGCTGGCAGGCGCAATGGATCCGGTGAGTTTGGAGTGAACGCCGCCACCGGGGAATCAGTCAGCGTCGCATCAGGTCTGACGGCTTGATGCCCTTCTTCATACCCATGGCGCCCGCCGGGCCCGGGTCGTAGTTGCCGACCAGATCGACCTTGCTGCTCTTGCCGATGCGGTCTTCCATCCCGAGCGCCCAATAGCACGCGTTGACGATCAGGCGCCGGAAGTCTTCGACCTTGAAGACATCTCCGTGCCCCATCGTGGTTGTGAACACCCGGGCGGCTTTGCCGCGAGCGCCCGTGTACGACTTGGTCCATGCGATCGGGAGCGGCTTCTTGTCGGGGTGGGGTTTGTCGTCGGCTTTCCAGCCGACCAGCGGCTGTCCCAGCAGCAGGGGCCTGGCGTCGCCTGCGAGGGTGGTGAGGCCGTACACGTCGTCGGGAAGCCAGAAGCTCCTGGTCACACCGCGCAGGATCGGATGCTCGGCCATGCCTTCGGCAACGTCACAGCGGGTGCTCTCGACCAGATTCTTGCCGTGGTGGGACACCCAGGTTTCGCCCAGCACCATGCGTCCCCAGCCGCCCGCCGGATCCTTGCTGCGCCAGTCGTACTTCGCGTAGGGGCTATCCGTCCGCTTGTCGAAGCGGAAGGGATGAGTTCCGTTGCGGATTCCTATGATGGGCCGGCCGGAGTCAGCGTAGTCGATGATTCGCTTCATCTGGTCGTCGGGCAATTCGCGCCAGCGGAAGAACACCACCATCAGGTCGGCGGTCGCCAGCGCTTCCAACCCGGGGATGTTGTCCTTCACCGTGGGATTGATCGTCCCATCCTTGGCATCGATGGCAAACAGCACCGTGGCCTTGAAGCCGTGATGCTGGGACAGGATGCGGGCCATCAGCGGCATCGACTCTTCCGATCGGTAGGCCTCCTCGCCGGTGATGAACACGATGTGCCTGCCCTTGCCGGGCCCCTTGCCGCCCTGGAACACGGCCCACGGAGCCTGGTCTTGCACCGGCGCTGGTGCTGCGAGCGCGGGGCTTACCAGGAGCAACAGTCCGAGCACGAGTTGGTTGCGACGGCACATGGGAATCTTCACGGGCCGACGCTCCGTCATTTCGCACCACCAGACAAGCCGCAGATCACAGCGGCATGGGCAGATCAGACTTTCCGCACGGAGACGGCGCCCGGCAGTGCAGACACGTGGGTAGGTGTCGTCATGAACTGACGGTCGGGTGCGCTCCGGCGCGTTCCGGCGCTTGCGCTGCGCTAGACTTCCCCTAGTGCCAGCATTGGTTTCCCGTGAGGCGCCCCGGTCCCGGTACCTGCTACTCGCCAGTTGTGGCTTGCTAGCGTGCGGCGGCGGCGATGCCGGTGACACCGGCCTGTTGGCCGACATCCAGGCTGACATGGCACTGGGCGTGGTGGGCTTGCGGTTGTCGGTGTACGCGGACACCGGGCCGGTGCTCGCGAATCAGGTCGTGCCGATTCGCGCTGCCGGGGGCCGTCTTGCCAGCGTGGCGATCGAGGTCGATCCCGCGCACGCGGGTTTGCGCCGGATGCACGCGGTCGGCCTGGGCGCCGGCGACGTGAAGGTAGCCGAGGGCACCGCGAGCGCACAGGTGATGGCAGGTGCATGGGCCCGCGTCGTGGTCAGGCTGGAGGCGGACCCGCTGTCGGATCGCGATGGTGACGGCGTTCCCGACAGCATCGATCTGTGCCCGGACGATGGCAACACAAGTGCGCCGTGCCCGGGTCCGCAGGCGGACATCGACGCCAGCGTCGGTGGTGACGCCGGGGCCGGCGCCGATGCGCGTCCGATGGCGATGCCGGACGCCGCGCAGCCGATCGATGCGCGGCCCGTCGACGCGCCTGCGGCCGATGCCGGCCAGGTGCGTCGACTGGACGTCGGACCCGATGTGCCCCCGGATGTGCCACGGCCACCCGTCGATATCGCCACGCCGGTGGACACAGCACCGGCCGAGAGCCCGCCGTCAGACGCCGGATTCGTTTGCGGACAAGCTCTGCTGGTGACGGGTACCCCCGTCACACCATATGACGTTCTCCTGCGGCGAAGGCTCGAGGATCTTGGGTGTTCGGTGCAGCTGCGCGGGGACTCTGTTTTCAAGATCGACGACGCCGCCGGGAAGTCGGTGGTCGTCGTCAGCGACACCACCACCTCGAACCAAGTCGACGGCAAGCTACGCGACATGCGCGTAGGCGTGTTCACGCTAGGGGGTAGCCTGGCGCCCTTGCTGGGTATGAGCGGGCAAGCCGCGGGTTCTGACTTCGGCAATACCATGGGGCAGCAGCAGCTCGTCATCACGCAGCCGAGCCACCCCCTTGCTGCTGCTCTCACCGGCGTCGTGGACGTCCTGACCACGAACGGCGCCCTGCACTGGGCGAAACCCGGCGCCTCGGCGACGGTCGTCGCCACCATCGTGGGATCCACCGATCGCGCCGTGGCCTACGCGTACGAGGCCGGCGCGCCCATGGTGGGACTCGTGGCCCCAGCGCGGCGGGTCGCGCTCGGCAGCGACACCAGAATAACGCTGCAATTCACGAACTCCATGTGGCGGCTGTTCGACGCCGCGGCTCGCTGGGCCGCGTCGCACCCGTGAGACCTCGCGGCCGCACGCGTGGTCTGCGGCGCTCGCGCTACGCCGGCTCCCACCACTTCGACAGGTTCGCCTCGGCGCGACGCGGCTGCCCCTGGTAGTGGGACACGTCGTTGAAGAGCATGAGCCGCGCACGGGCCGGATCCTTGAAGTCGATCACGTTGAGGCAAGCGGGCGACTGGTCCAGTCGGTCGCGGTAGCCACGCGCATCGAAACCCAGCAGGCTGGAAAGCACCAGGCGCAAGGTGGCCTTGTGGGACACGACCAGCACGTTCTGCCCGGGATGGGCAACGACGATCTCGCGAATCACAGGTAGCGCGCGCGCCAGCACGGCCAGCCCCGACTCGCCGTCCTGGGGCGCGAAGGTGAAGGGATCGGCTTCCCATGCGGTGTATTCGTCGGCGTAGCGGGCTTCGACCTCGCGACGGGTGAGACCCTCCCAGCGACCGTGGCTGATCTCGCGCAGACCGTCGCGATGGACAAGCGGCAAGCCGTGCGGCCGCGCCAGCAGCGCTGCGGTCTCGACGGTCCGGCTAAGTGGACTGCAGTAGACCGCGCCTACCGACTCGCCGGACAGGCGTTCGGCCAGGTGAACCACCTGGGCGCGACCTTCGTCGGAAAGGTCGACCCCGATGGCGCCGGAAAAGCGATCCTCGGCGGTGAGCTGGGTGGCACCGTGGCGGACCAGCAAGAGGCGTGTGGTTTTCATGGCGAGTTGTTCCTTACGTTTGGCCGTCGACGATAGCGCGCAAACCACGCACCAGCCGGCCGACGCCCTCGGCCGCCGTGGCCTGCTCGAGCGCGCCGTAGGACACGCGGATGGCGCATGTGCCGTCGCTCTGGCCGTCCTTGACGTCCTTGACGTCCTCGACACCAAAGGCGGTCCCCGGCATGACCGCGACCCGGTGTTCGCGGATCAGGCGCTCGACCAGGGTCATCGTGGGTAGGGCGGTGCGGACGCGGATGAAGAGATAGAACGCCCCATCCGCCGGAGGCACGGTGCAGATGTCGCGAACCGCGTCGAGTTCGTGCAGCACGATCTGTCGCACCGCCGCCAGCGCTTCGACGTGCGGGTGACAGTAGGCACGGCCGACGCGCACGGCGCCACACGCGGCGAACTGCGACACCACCGGCGGGCAAATCAGAATCGTGTCCTGGACCTTCTTCACCGGGACCAGCAGGTCTTCGGGAATCACCATGTAGCCGATGCGCCAGCTCGCGAACCCGTACGCCTTCGACAGCGAATGCAGCGAGATGGTGTACGGCAGACTGCCGGCAATCGCGCCTGGCGAGAACGGCCGCACGCCGCCGTAGGTGAAGTACTCGTACGCTTCGTCGTGAATGTGGAACACGCCGCGCCGCCGGCACAGGTCGTTTATCGCGCGCAGGGTGGCTTCCGGGTACACGGCGCCGGTCGGGTTGTTGGGCGACACCGTGACCACGGCGCGCGTGCGCGGCCCGATGGCCGCCGCGATGGCGTCGACGCGCGGCTGGTAGTCAGCGTCGGTCGCCACCAGCACCGGCCGGCAGCCCATCATGGTGACGGCCATGTGGTGGTTGAAGTAGTAGGGCGAAAGCAGGATCACCTCATCGCCCGGATCGGTGATGGCGCAGATGGCGTTCACAAACGCCAGGTTGCCGCCGGCGGTGACCACCACGCTCTGCTGGGGCGGCAGCGCCAGACCGTTCTCGGCGCGCAGCTTGGCCGACAGCAAGTCGCACAGCTCGGGGATGCCCTGCACGGCTTTGTACTTGTGGTTGCCAGCCGAGGCCAGGAAGCGCCCGATCTCGGCGGTGGCCTCGGGCGGCGGCCCGTACGACACGACGCCCTGTCCGAACGAGATGGTGCCCGGCGTGGCCGCGACCAGCTCGCCCACCAGTGGAATCACTGGAGTCAACATGTCACGGGTGCGGCGCGGCTCGACCATCGACGGCGCATCATCGCCGCAAACCGGCTGCACGCGCAAAGGGTCGTGCTATACGTCCGCTCCCTTCGCCATGATCCGCCTGGACGGAATCAGCAAACAGCACGGCGCCCAGATCCTCTTCATCGAGGCCTCGGCCGCCATCAACCGCGGCGAGAAGGTCGGGCTGGTCGGGCCCAACGGCGCCGGCAAGTCGACGGTGTTCCGGCTCATCATGAAGGAGGAATCCGCGGACGAAGGCCAGATCTCGCTCGATCGCGGCATGACCATCGGCTACTTCAGCCAGGATGTCGGTGAAATGGCCGGCCGCTCGGTGGTCACCGAGACCATGCACGGCGCCGGCGAGGTCGCGGTCATGGCGGCCGAGGTCAAGGAGCTTGAGCTGGCCATGGCCGACCCGGCGCGCGCCGACGAGATCGATCGCCTGGTCGATCGTTTCGGCGAGGTCCAGGCCCGCTATGACGAGCTCGGCGGCTATGCCCTTGAGGCCAGGGCACGCGAGATCCTGGCGGGCCTGGGTTTCTCGCAGGAGGTTATGGACGGCGACGTGGGTGCCTTGTCGGGCGGCTGGAAGATGCGGGTCGGGCTGGCCCGCATCCTGCTGATGCGACCCGATGCCTTGCTGCTGGACGAGCCGTCAAACCACCTCGACATCGAGTCGCTGATCTGGCTTGAGACCTTCCTGCGCGGCTACGAGGGTGCCATCCTGATGACCTCTCACGATCGCGAATTCCTGAACCGCATCGTCGGCAAGATCATCGAGATCGACGGCGGCGTGCTGACCACGTTCTCGGGTAACTACGACTTCTACGAGCGCCAGCGATTGCTCAACGAGGCTCAGGCCGAGGCGCAGTACGCTCGCCAGCAAGCCATGTTGGCCAAGGAGATGCGCTTCATCGAACGATTCAAGGCGCAGGCCGCCAAGGCCGCGCAGGTGCAGTCGCGGGTCAAGAAGCTCGACAAGATCGAGAAGGTCGAGCCACCCAAGCGCCGCCACACCCTGGTGTTCGACTTCCCCGAGGTGCCACGCTCGGGCGAGGACGTGGTCAAGCTGGTCGGCGTGGGCAAGAAATTCGGATCGAAGGTCATCTACAACGACTTCTCGATGATCATCCGGCGCAGAGATCGCTGGTGCGTGATGGGTGTGAACGGTGCCGGCAAGTCGACGCTGCTCAAGCTGGTGGCCGGCGAGGCGCGACCCGACGCGGGCGCTGTCACCCTTGGCGCGGGCGTGAAGATGGGCTACTTCGCGCAGCACGCAATGGAATTGCTCGATCCCACGCGCAACGTGTTCCAGACGCTGGAGGACGCCTTCCCACTTGCCAGCATCGGCGCGCTGCGCTCGCTAGCCGGCTGCTTCGGCTTCTCGGGCGACGAGATCGAAAAGTCCTGCCGGGTGCTGTCCGGTGGCGAGAAGGCGCGACTGGTGCTGGCGCGTTTGCTGTTCGAGCGGCCGAACTTCCTGGTGTTTGACGAGCCCACCAACCACCTCGACATGGCAACCAAGGACATGCTGGTGCGCGCGCTCGCCGATTTCGACGGCACCATGCTGTTCGTGTCGCACGACCGGCAGTTCCTGGCGCGCCTGTCGACGCGCGTGCTCGAACTGACCCCCGAGGGCGTCACGCCTTACAACGGCGGCTACACCGAGTACGTCGCCCGCAGCGGCCACGAAGCGCCCGGCGTCCACGCCTGAGCTTGCCGGATCGTCAGTTCGCCGGCTTCTTGAGCACGCCTGTGGTACGCGCCGACGCCAGCAGCACCAGAAGGATCACAAGAGCGCCCAGCGCTGCGGTCCGGGTAACCAGTTCCATGCGGTGGCGCTGCGCGCGCAAACCCGCAACCCGCAGGCCTGCGAGCTGCATCGCCTGACCACCAAATCGCTGCGGCGTCGCGGTCGATCCCGCCATGGCGAAGATCCCGCCCAGGCGATCGGATGCCACCAATACCTGGCCAGACGGCAAGGTGCACCGGCCCGCAACCAGTGGAAGCGCGTCAGAGCTGGAGTCCGACGGGGCCGCCACCCGCAAGAGCGCGACCGCGATGCTCTGATCGACCGAGTCGCGCGTAGGTGCGAGCGCGCAGTCCCAGGACGGCGGCGCGCACACCAGCTCGGCGCCGCCAGACCCGAGGTCCTGATCCCGCACGGCAACGCGTACCGGGCGACCGGTCTGGTCGAACACGTCGACCCGGCGGCGTGCGGCGTCCCCGATCCAGATGCCGCCGGCGGCACCCACACCGATGGTCGCGATGGCGCCGAAGTGCTCGCCGTCGCGGTTGCGATCCAGCCGAATCGTGGCCGCCGAATCGGGGCTGTCCACGTACACGACATCCCCGATCGCCGCTGCCACTTGACCTGCCGGGCCGCACGCGAGCGCCGTGGCGCCGGTGGTGCCACGCGCGGCAAGCGCGAAATACAGCCACAGCCCGCTCAATCCCGCCACGAACGCCCCGCTCGCCACCAGGGCCACCAGATATTGCGTCCGTTGCGTGCGCGACCCGGGCGAAGTCATGTCGCGCTTGACGGTAGCACGGCGTAACATCGCGGCGAGATGCTGCTGGTGGTCGCGCGCCTTGCCCCTTCTCCCGAAGCCGCCAAGCGTGCAGCGGAAGTCACCGGCCTGGCCCCCGCGGATCTGTCACGGCGTCTCGTCGGCATACTGCCCCGCGTGCTCTTGCCGGCGGCACCCGCCGACCGGGCCGAAGAGCTAGCGGTGTCGCTGGAAGAGCTGGGCTTCACCGTGTTCACCTGCGACGCCACCGCCGCGCCCGGCGATGACGATCGGGTGGTGGCGCGCGCCATCGAGATCGGATCGGCCGGCTTCGTGGCCATCGACGGACAAGGTCGTCGCCATGACTGCCCCGCGCGCGCGATCACCTGCTTCCAGCGGGGCGCGCGGGTGACCCGCAAGTCGGAGACCGTGAAGACCTCCGAGCGCCGCCTCGACATCGGCAAGGCCGTACTCAGCGGCGGGCTCATGCTCACCACCAAAGTCGAGAAGACCTCGGTCAAGACCACCCTGGCGCAGGAGCCGTTCGTGCTGGTCGAGCGGCGCGACGGCGAGCCCGACGTCATCATTTACGAGCGCCGCATGGACTACCGGTTCTTGGGCGCGGACATGCAGCCGACCAGCCGCGGCAACCTCGAACGCCTGATCGCCCGCCTGCGCGCCCTCGCCCCCGCCGCGGCCTTCGATGAGCGCCTCGCCCGCCCCGGCTTCATCGCCGGGCTGCCGCTGACGTCCACCGATCCGGTGGACCTGGCCCTGTTCCTGGTCACGCTCGCGCGCACCCGGGAGGCATAACCTCGCGTGAGCTTCACGCCCGCCAGCCTCGCTCGGCGCCGGGCTTCTCGCACCCGCCAAGAATGACCGGGAACCCGCGCACCTGAAGCGGTGTCCATGATCCCGTGGACCGCGACGGTCGTCGTCGCGTCCGAAACCGCCCCGGCTGCCGCGCGCGCACGCGGTGTCGAGGCCCCGCAATCAGGAGGCAGTCATGCCCGCCACCGTTTCGAGCGTCATGCCCGAGATCCGCCCCGACCCGCCGGTCATCGGCGCCGTCCAGATCGAATCGCGCTTTGGCGATCTGGTCATTGGCTCGCACCTGCTGAGCGACGGAAACGGCGGCGGCCCTCGCGACGGCCGATCTGCCTTCGTCGTCGGCTGGGACCGCAGCGCCGATGCACCGGTGGCGGCGCCGTTCGTCTCTGGGCCGGCGCACGAGCTGGTGCGGTTGTCGCCGCTGGGCTGCACGTTATCGCTGACGCCGCAGATGACCGGCGAGATCATCTTCGAGGATCACACCCAGACGCTGCCCGCCGCTTCGGTGCAGCACAGCGCACCGGTGCTGCTGCCTGCGTCCGCGCACGCACTCATCCGCTGTGGTGCTTGCAGCTTTCACGTTCGCCCGACGTTCACGCCGCCACTGGTCGAGCGCCCGCCCTGGCGCCAGCGGCTGCCCGACCTGCGCCACCTGGCGGTCAGCACCTTGGTGCTAGGTCTGTTCGCACTGGTCGCTGCCTTCGTGCCGCCGGATCGCAACGCCTTGTCCCTCGACGTGATGCAGACCGTGCTACGCGCCCTGCCGGTCACCATCAAGCCGCCCGAGTTTCCCGCCGTCGATGCAGCGGCCGCAGCGGGTTCGACCGGGGCCACCGCTGCGCCTTCGGCGGGCGTGCCGGCTTCACGGCGGAGCGCCCGCGATCCCGGCGGCAAGGTCAGGCGCACACCGGCCCCGCAACCGGCACCGCAGAACACCGGCCTCCTGCGAGCGCTCGACACGCTAGCGGCGCTGCCCGCCGGTAACATCTTTCGCCCGCAGTCGGCCATCGGCGACGTCGCCGACAATGTCCTCGACGGCTTGCAAGGTGCCATCGATCCCGGCAATGCCTTCGAGCTTGGTGGTTTCAAGCTGGCAAGCACCGGCTGGATCGGCGCCGGCGGCCCAGACCGCACCATCGGCCTCGACCCGCGCGGCACCATCGGCTCGCTCGGCCCGCCCGGCGTGCGCAATAGCTACGGCGTCGACAACGGCCCGCTGGCCCGGCATACCGTCAAGGCGATTGCGGTCGAGCCCGGAACTCCCCTGGTGCGCGGCCACCTCGACAAGGAGATCGTCAGACGCGTGATCCGCCACCACCTCAATGAGGTGAAGTACTGCTACGAGCGGGAGCTCTTGCACAAGCCGACGCTGGCCGGCCGCCTGCTGGTGAAGTTCGTCATCGGCGCCACCGGCCAGGTCGCAAGCTCGGTGGTCGAAAGCTCGACCACGGCACACCCGCCTGTCGACGCGTGTGTCGCCGAGGCGGTGCGGCGCTGGACCTTCCCGTCGGTCAATTCGCAAGGCGGGCTGGTCATCGTGTCGTACCCATTCGTGCTGGCGCCGGCAGGGGGCGGGCGCTGACCGCGCGACCCGCATCAGTCGGTGTCCGGTTCGAGATACTCAGATCCGGTCGCAGGCCGATCGCTGCCCCATAACGAAACAGCGCCGCCATCTCGGGCGTGCCCGGATCGACGAGCGCACGTGGCGCGGCCTGCAGATGGCCTTCCTCGAGCAGCCGCGCTGGCACCCGCCCGTCGCGTCGCCAGCGCCACGCACCACCGTCGAGCACCGGCGCCACCATCGCCGTCACCGCCAGCACCGCCGCCACCGGCACCCGCGCCGGTCCCAGCTTGCCAGCAAGAAACGCGACCCCGGCCGCGACCGGCACGCCTGCGATCGCCAGGCCCACGGCCAGCGGCACCCCGTCGCGCCCACCGCCGCCGGCGGCCAGCAGCAGTCCGGCGCACAGCGGCCACAACACCAACCCACACACCCGCGGCGCCTCGACGAACAGAATCGCCAGGCCGGTGACGGCCACCAACTCGGCGACTACGCCTAGTTGCTCGCCCGCCTCGCCGGCAGAAACCGACAACGCTGCTCGCGACAGCCGACCGAGCGCGCCCCGCGCTTCAGCCAGCGTCAGGCGCGCCACCAGATCGCCCATGCCAAAGCGCGCATCGGCGGTGGCGGCCGCGAACAACACGACGCCAAGCCCGGCTGCGAAAGCCAGCGGCGCGTGCAGCGGCCAACGATCACCTGCGCGCAGCGCCCGCCACCACGCAAAAAAGGCCAGCGGCCACAGGGCCAGAGTCGCCACCACATCAGCGCCCACCGCCAGGCCAGCCAGGCCGGCAAGAGCGATTCCCTCGGTGGCGCTCGCTTGCGCCCGCGCCAACCGCACTGCCACATGTACACCGGCAACGACCACCAGCAACGTCACCGCTCCCGCCCCGGCCGAGGTCAGCGCCACGAACACCCCCAAGGTGGCGCCGGCCGCCAGCGCACCCGCTGCCGCCGACGTCACGTGGTGCGCCCGATCGGTCAGGCGCCGCCGCACCGTCGGTGACGGCCGCAACGCTCGCTGCGCTTCCCGTGCCAGCTGCGCGAGCATCGCGACGGCAATCGCGCCCAGCAGCGCCGACATGAGATTGCCCCGCGCGGCCACATCACCGAGCGGCAAGAACGCCGCGGCGCGAATCGCCAGCAGCCCGAGCGGCGGCGCCACGGCGACCTCCGACCCCGGCAACCCCAATGACACCCCATCCGCCACCGTTCCCGCCCCGGCCAGTCTGTCGAGACCGAGCGGCACCCCCGCCGCATACGTCAACAGCGCCACCCCGAACAGCAGCACCGACAGCATGGCCGACGGGCGCGGGTCGGCAGTGGCGGCCGGCAGGGTGCTGCGCTCCATCCGTCAATCGAACGCCAGCGCCGCCCCGAAGTCGAATTACCTGCACGCCGGGTTCGCGGCCGGGTTCCCGACTGGCGCCGCCGCGCTAACCCTCGCGGCAGAACGTGTCACGGCACGTGAGCGCCCCTCGACAGACGGGCCCCTCGCGACAGCAGCGCTCGTTGGCGCCGCCGCACCCTTGAAGATCGCCTTGAACTGGTGGTTGTGGGTCAGGTTCAGGCCGCGCGTCTGATGCACCTAGGCCCGCTGCCAGCCGCCCGACGTGTCTACCTAGTCTGCCGACGAGCGCATCACGATACCCAGGCCGCAGTACGACTAGCACTGCCACTTGGTGCGGAAGCCGAGGGGATTGCCATTTTCCGGGGTCTTCGCGCAATCGCGCGCGGCCCCACTGCCCACAGATCTCGACCATCCCGATGCACGCCGCGGGCGCGAGGCACCAGACTCGCGGGGGGCTGGGGGCGAAGCCCCAGAGAGCAGGGCGTAGCCCGGCGTAGCCCTGCGCAAGCCCACCCTGAGCGCGCCACCTTCGAGTTCCAGTCCGTCGCCCCGCAGTCTCCCGCGAACTCACCACACTCCGCGATCGCGCGCGTCCTGGATCACCTGGGCTTGCCACCGGCGGTGCCAGGCTTTCACCCCGCACGCCCGCCGCCACAACTCGACCTGCCGTTGGACGACGGCGGCTCTGGATTCGAGGCGGACCCGCCCGCGTCCGATGCCTACACGACTTGAGGTACCTCCCATGGGTCTGCTCCGCCGCAGGCCGATGGGAGGGGTGCCTGCTCACTCCGCCAGGGTCCTGGTTTTCCGCCGCAGCGGCGGCGTTCTCGGGCATTATCCTGACGCCGATGACCGCCAAGGCTACAGAAGAAATTATCGGCCATTCGAGCCCGACCCAGCGACAACCCAGAGGAAGCTCGTCATGAAGAAGGTGCTCCTCTGCGACGATGAAGAGGGCATTTTGCGTGGTCTCGGACGGCTATTGCGATCCGACGGATATTCAGTCGTAACTACCGACGGTCCCGAAGGCTATCGCGCCATCGGTCGCGAGGGTTTCGATCTGATTCTCACGGATATGAGGATGCCAGGAGTGAGCGGCCTCGAAATCCTGAATCTAGCACGCGAGCATTGCCCCGGAACCCCGATTCTGGCCATGAGCGGTAACGGGGACCTTCGCGACATCGTCGGCGCTATCGAGGCCGGCGCTCGGGACTTTCTGATCAAGCCGTTCGAGTTCCAAAAGCTGAAGGAAATAGTGGAGCGCTGGCTGGGGCCCTCGCCACCGAACCAAGGGCAACTGGCTACCCTCGAACGCGCGATCGGACCTTGGCCCGAGTCCGCCACGGTCCTTGCCGACCCGTTGGCAGTGAGATCGGCAGCCAGATCTGATACGGGCAGTGGTGTTGCCATTTTTCCGGAGGCTGCGATAGGCATCCTTCGCTCCGTAGCCCATGATCTCGGGGGCTCGCTGGCGCTGATGGCGGCTCTCGCGCAACTCATTCGAGACGAGAACAAACAGACGAACGAGGACATCGATCGCGACGCCAGAGCCATCGAAAAGTCCACCGAGTATTGCCACATGCTGGTGAAGAACCTCCGCCATCTGTACAACGCTTCAACTCCGGCGTCTCCTTCGCTGTCCGCGGTGGATGCGGTGGAAGCTGTCCGCGATGTGCTCCAGATCTTGGAGACACGTATTCCAAAGACCGTGGACCAATACATCACGTTGCCTGACCACCTTAACGTAGCTGGATATCCGACCGGCGTAAGGCAGATTGTCTTCAACCTACTCAAGAACGCGATTGAGGCTATGAGCGGGCAGGAACACGGCCGGCTGGAGGTCCAAGTCCTTGCGGAGGGTAGCCGCGCGCGAATCGTGATCACAGACTCTGGTCCCGGCATCCCGCCCGAGTCTGAGGGCCAAATCTTCCGCCTCAACTTCACCACCAAAGCGGGGATCGGCGGGTCCGGCACGGGCCTCTTTGTTTCGAGAGGAATCGCGAGGGAGATGAACGGTGATCTGACATTCCAAAGCAGGAAGAGACACGGAGCCACCTTTACACTCGATCTGTCCTTGGCTAGCTACAAGGACGTGGCGAATGACTAGGCAATCGCGGCCGCCTGGACCGACGACGGTGCTCGTCATCGATGACGAGGTGGAATGGCTGGACATATACAGCCGCCGGTTATTGTTACGGCGCAGGGTAGTTGACGCTCGGCGGGTCGAGCTCGCACCGGGAGCGTGATGGTCGACCCGGCGATGGGGTCGGCCGCGCCATCGGCGAGCCGGGGTTACCGCTGCCCGGCTCGATGATGTAGTTCCGCACCCGG
>JANPCZ010000005.1:0-6569 GCA_031431215.1 Myxococcales bacterium | reverse complement strand
CAACTACCGGTCGATAGTGAGCGAGGTGTACGGGGCGGACGGGAATATCGAGTTTGGGCTGTTCACGCAGGGGGCGACGCACCAGCTTTCGGGAACGTTCCTGGCCGGAGCATGGACTCGCCTGGATGCGGGGCCGCTGCCCCAGAACCAGTGGGTACACGTGGCGGGAACCTACGACGGCAGCCGGATCCGGCTGTACCAGGACGGGGTCAAGGTGGCAGAGTCGAGCCCGATTGGAAGTCCGCTGCCCCAGGGGACGGCGGGCTGGCAGATCGGGAACGGGATTACGGGACAGCGGTGGCAGGGCCTGATCGACGACGTAGCGATTTACGAGCGGGCGCTGAGTGACACGGAAGTGGCGCTGCACAAGGATGGCTATGGCGGCGACGGGCTGGGCGACGTGTGCGATCCGTGCGGGGGCAATCCGGATCCGGCGTGCCACGCGGCGACGTGTACAGACGCTGACGGCGACGGGTATGGGCCCCGGGGCGCAGACAACTGCGGGGCGAACGTGGGGAGGTTCGACTGCGACGACGGCAACGCGGCGGTGCGGCCGGGGGCTACGGAGGTGGCTGGCGACAGCCTCGACAACAACTGCGACGGGGTCACGGACGGGGTGATGGCGGGGGCGAGGTTGTTTAGCTGGGACGGCAACGGCAACCAGACGAAGAAGGCGGAGCCGACGGGGACGACGACGTTCACGTGGGACGCGCGGGATCGGCTGGCGGCGGTGGCGGGGCCGGGAGGAAGCGCGACGTACGGGTACGACACCCAGAACCTCCGTGTCGCGATCAACGACGCCCAAGGCGATCGCCAGATGATCCTTGATGGCATCCATGAAATATTGGAGGTGGAAGCTGGGGCTCTGACCCAGGTTGCACGGTACGACTACGACCCGAGTCGTACCGATGGTCTGCTGGCTCAAGTAGCGGGAAGCAAACACTTTGTCGTAAGTGATGCGCTCGGCTCCGTGTACGGAATGACGGATACGACGGGGGCGGTAGTGGCCAGGTATGGGTACGATGCATACGGAGCCAGAACTGCGTGGCAAGAGACGGTTACGACGCAGGTAGGATTCACTGGCAGAAGGCACGATCCGACGGGTCTCGCCTATTACCGAGAGCGGTACTATGACCCTGCTACCGGGGCCTGGACTGCGTCAGACGCCGCTGAGTTTGGTGTCAACTGGTACAGGTACGTGAACGCGAACCCCGTCAATTTGATCGATCCGTTCGGTGAGGCGAGCACGCTGGTTCTGTTCGGGGACATCGGTCCTCTGGTCGACAAGGAGCACGGGAAACACCGTGTGAGCTACTTTGAGCCCAAATCGTTTTGGGGAGCTCTGTCCCGTGGTGTCAGGCCACACGTTGGACACACTGACGGCAAACCGAACGACGTCATCCTTGCGCGTATCAATTCGGCTTCCGACGCTGTCCGGGAGGTTGCGTTCCACGCTGGCAAGGACATCAACGAGCTGATGTACCTCGGCCACATTTCTGCTTGCGGCGACGATAAAACCCAGGAATGCGCGATGCCCCGACGTGGTGTCTACATCAACGCGAAGGAGCTGGCAGATCTGTTGAGACTGTTTCGTGGGGGAGACATCAAGATACTCGGGTGTAATGCGGGGGACGATTTCGGTCCGCGTGTGAAAAGACATTTGCCCGACGGGCCTTCGATCTACGCACCGGAGGACAAAGTCACCTTCGATTTCGAACACAACTTCAAGACCATGCTGAACATCACGCTCAATGTGCCTCCGCTGAAGAGACTTGACTGAGGATGCGTCCAAGATGGAGATGAGCCTGCTCCTGTTCTCGCTGGCGGCAGCTGTTCCGGCACCTACCGCAACGGCGGCTGACCTGGATCGAATGCTTGTGCACGCCGTTTGTCCATCGGTTCAAGCCGAATCCTGCGATTCTGGCAAGAGCCGACCAGTTCGGGTTTTCGTGAACCTTGTGTCCGTCGATGGCGAGCGCAGGGTCCAGAACTACACGATCAGCAAGTTACTGCGCAAAGTTCGATGCGGGAACCAGTGGCGCGAATTCATGCTTGTCGGGGATAGAGACATCAAGCGTGTAGATGGAGATGGGACGAAGCTCGAAGGCATCAATCTGGAGGCTCAGAAGACCGCTGATGGGATGTCTCTGTTGGCAACGTGGGGTGCATACCAAAAGGGCCGCTGGCTCAATGCCCTGTGCGGCGTCACAGAACTTGACTGTCACATCAAGGGAAAGTCCTGGACATGTCGAGAGCCCGGACCCGAAGAGGACCAAGTTCCGTCAGCTGGGGAACGTCAGCCTGGGAACGACAAGGCGAAGTAGCTGGATTTCGTCCACCTGACGGCTTGAGCCACGATCACCACCCCTTCGTCCGTACCCGCACACATGGCGTCGGTTCCTGCGTACTGGCGAACGATTCGATGGGCGAGCCTACCAACACCTGCACGACGGATGGGTGCCCCTTCGTTTGCTCCCTCCGTCCTCCTGTGAATCTTCGTCAATGGCAACCCGTACGAGACGGCGCTGGTGAGCACGCCTATCGCGTCGGTGGCGACGCCGCTTTTCATCGGGTGCGTGTCGGGCAACAACACGACCAGCGGGCAGGCATGCGAGAGCAGCCCCTTCAAGGGCGACATCGACGAAGTCGGCCTGTGGGCGCGGCCATTGACCTTGCTGGAGATCCAGGCGCAGTACCGGGGGAATCCGTTGCTGCGTGAGGACGGGAAGGGCGATGCTTGCGACGCGTGCCCCGCCAGTACGGTGGCAAGCTGCGCGCCCACGACCTGCCTCGACCGCGACGGGGACGGCTACGGAGTGCCGGGCGCCTCGGCGTGCAGCGCCGGGCAGCCGGCGGCATTCGATTGCAACGACGCGCGCCGCGACGTGCACCCGGGCGCAGTTGAGGCATGCGACAGTGTCGACAACGACTGCGACGGCGTGGTGGACGATTCGTGCCTGTCGAGTCCGAAGGTCACTCGCTATACGTACAACGGCTTCAATCAGCTACTGACGTCGGGGACACCGGTGACATGCGCGGCTGGGGACGCGGATTGCGATGGCGTGGCGGACGCGGCGGATAACTGCCCGGCGGCCTTCAACCCCGGGCAAGAGGACTCCGATCGCGTGACGCTTGACCACACGAGCCCCGCGGGGCTGTGGCGCTTCGAGGATGCGCCGGGCGCTACGACGGTAGCCGATACCACGGGTCGCAACGCCGGGACTTTGGTGGGCGGAGCGACGTTGGTCCCTGGGCGAAACGGCAAGGCGCTGTCGCTCAACGGTTTCAGCGGATCCGTGGACCTTCCGGGAACGGTGACGTCCAACACGAACAGCGGGATTTCGGTCGAGGCGTGGGTGAATTCGCAGGCGACGACGGCGAGCTACTACCGGTCGATAGTGAGCGAGGTGTACGGGGCCGACGGGAATATCGAGTTTGGGCTGTTCACGCAGGGGGCGACGCACCAGCTTTCGGGAACGTTCCTGGCCGGAGCATGGCCGCGGCTGGATGCGGGGCCGCTGCCGCAGAACCAGTGGGTGCACGTGGCGGGAACCTACGACGGCAGCCGGATCCGGCTGTATCAGGACGGGGTGAAGGTTGCAGAGTCGAGCCCGATTGGAAGTCCGCTGCCCCAGGGCACGGCGGGCTGGCAGATCGGAAACGGGATTACGGGACAGCGGTGGCAGGGCCTGATCGACGACGTAGCGATCTACGAGCGGGCGCTGAGTGACACGGAAGTGGCGTTGCACAAGGATGGCTATGGCGGCGACGGGCTGGGCGACGCGTGCGATCCGTGCGCTGGGAACCCAGACGGGGCCTGTCACGCGGCGACGTGTACCGACGCTGACGGCGACGGGTATGGGCCCCGGGGCGCAGACAACTGCGGGGCGAACGTGGGGAAGTTCGACTGCGACGACGGCAACGCGGCGGTGCGGCCGGGAGCGGCGGAGGTGGCGGGGGACAGCCTCGACAACAACTGCGACGGGGTCACGGACGGGGTGATGGCGGCGGCGAGGCTGTTTAGCTGGGACGGCAACGGCAACCAGACGAAGAAGGCGGAGCCGACGGGGACGACGACGTTCACGTGGGACGCGCGGGATCGGCTGGCTGCCGTGGCGGGGCCGGGAGGGAGCGCGACGTACGGTTACGACACAAGTGACACGCGCACATATCTTCGTGATTCGCGCGGCGAAGCGAGAGTGCTCCGTGAGGGCATTAACGAAATCAAGCAATACGTTCTTGGCGTGGGACCCGGCGTCCGTAACGACTACGATCCGACCCGCATCGATGCGTTGTTAGGTCAGCACGACAGCGCAGGAACGTTTCTGGTACGTGATGCACTGGGTAGTGTTGTCGGGATCCTCGGTTCTTCGGGTGATCGGAGGGCGTCATATTCGTATGACGCGTATGGAGATAGAGTCGCCGCCCAGGATGGTGTGCCCGGAGACTTGGGATTTGCTGGCCGCCCGAGGGATGGAGCGACAATCTATTTCAGAAAACGCCACTACGATCCTTCGGTGGGCCTGTGGCTCTCGCCAGATCCACTCGGACCATTTGCGGACGCCCACGGAGGCGAGCATGAGCCGGTGGCGAAATCTCTCTACCGGTATGTTGGGAATAACCCCGTGAGATTCAACGACCCGCTCGGATTGTTCATGGCGTCAGAACATACTGATCTAACAATGATTGCAGGAATCTCGCTACAACTTCCCGTTTGGATGCTGGAACAAATCGCCACGTCCAACAACGCTGTTGACGGGGATCAGGCCAACGGGTGGAAGCACTACATGAAATCAGGACCAAGAATGACGGATATTCCTAATTTATTTGGGCTCGGCGCTAACTGGTTGCTCGAAGGTGCCCGTCGGAGCGCTGCTATTCTGTACCGCCGATACCGGCAGGACAGAGACCGCGGGAGAGGTGGCCGCCAAGGCCCGGCAATGGATCGACGACAACAAGGCAAATGCCAAGAAAGAGATTTGCGCAGGCAGAGATGGAAGTCGTGCCAGAGGATATATTGGGAATTACCTGCATACGCTTCAAGATCAAGCGGCACACAAGAATCGTGAAAACGGTGAGCCGGCTTCAATGTATGAACACTGTATCCAAAGAATGGATACCCCTGACTACGCGCCCCTGTGGTCGGCAGATTTCGAAGCGCTCCTCTCAACTATGGAGGTCATGAAATGGTACGTAGCAGAACGACGCCGAGTGGCCGCAAAGTAACGGGATAGTGATGATCGTTGTTTGCATATTCTTCACGCTCCTCTTCCTTGTTTCTAGTCTCTTTTCCCTTATGTCGTTGGCTCATGGGGGAGGGGTGGGAGTGCTTGCTCTCACAATGAACCTTCTCGGTATTCCGCTGACGTGGTGGCTGCGATCGCGTTTGACTAAACTTCCTGGTGGTGCGTTGTGGGTCGGAGCCCTCGTGTCGCTTCTCGCCATCTTTCCGGTCGGCTTTGCAGTCAGGGTACTGTGGGCATTCATGACGGGGCGTTCTGGCTGATCCCGTCTTGTACCAAAACACGATCGTGAAACACACGCGCGATGCCGAAGAGTTGCGCTCACTCCGAGGAGCTTTTCAGACACGAGATGGAGGCGTACAAGGCACCCATGGGGCGGCCGGCGGCCGCGAACGCCCCCCAACACGACGAAGACGGTCGGCCCATGGTCGGCCCTCGGTCGGCCCTCGGTCGGGGCCCGGTCGGGCCATGGTCGGTGTCGCCGGCAGGCCGGCAACTGCGCGACGCCACGGCCGAAAGGTGCGTTTCCCAGGCTCATCGGTCGGCTCGGTCGGATCATGCGAATGGCGCCCCTCGCGGCGGGCGACGTCGTACTCGAGGGCAGTCGTAGTTGGACAGCCACCATCGATTACGACACCAGGGAAGCACAACGGCTTCAATCAGCTACTCACGTCCGGGACGCCGGTGACTTGCGCGGCGGGGGACAGCGATTGCGATGGGGTGGCGGATGCGGCGGATAACTGCCCGGCGTCGTACAACCCTGGGCAGGAGAATAGCGACCGGGTGACGCTGGAGGGGACGAATCCAGCGGCGGTGTGGCGGTTCGAGGACGCGATGGGCGCGAGCACGGTGGCGGACAGCACGGGTCGCAATCCCGGGACGATGGTGGGCGGGGCGACGTTTGCGCCCGGACGGCCGGGGGCGGGCAATGCGCTGAGCTTGAACGGCAGCTCGGCGTACGTACAGGTGCCCGGGGCGGTCACCTCGCCCACGAACTCGGGCATCACGGTCGAAGCGTGGGTCAACAACCAGGCGACGACATTCAGCTTCTACCGTTCTATAGTGAGCGAGGTGCTTGGGGCAGACGGCAACGTGGAGTTCGGGCTGTTCACGCAGGGTGCTACCCACAACTTGGACGGCGGGTCATATGGGTTTCCTTGGCGGGAGCTGGCGTCCACGTCGGCTGTGCCCTTGAACACCTGGAGCCACGTGGCCGGCACGTTCGACGGCAGCCAAATTCGCCTTTACCGCGACGGCGTCAAGGTGGCCCAGTCCGCGCCGGTGGCGGCGCTGCCGCAGGGGACGTCGGGCTGGCAAATCGGTGCG
>JANPCZ010000004.1:0-4667 GCA_031431215.1 Myxococcales bacterium | reverse complement strand
TCTCTCGAAAGTACGTTGCGCCTGGAATCACACCGTGTGCGAGAAGCTCTGGCCGCGCACGAAGCCTACCGAGCAGGGCTGCGCCGCGTGGCGGCCGCCACCAGTCGGTTCTTGCCGGCCTGGGATCTCGATCCGGTGCAGCCGGCCGACTTGCGGCGGCTGGCGATGATGACCGTGCTCGCGCCGCGGTGAGCGCAGCGTTCGGACGATTCCTTGCGGGCGCCCGGTCAGGGCGCGCACTCGAAATCGTCGTAGGCGCTGATCGAATCGCCCTTGGTCCACAGGCCGATCTTGCCCGAGGTGAACATCGTGTTCATGGTGGTAAGGACCTCGACCCCGTCCCATTTGACGGTGTAGGCCGCGCCCTTGACCGCAAGTTCGAACGTGTGCCACGCATTCGCGGTGACGGTGGTCAGCATGTCCTTGGTGGCGAACATCGCGCCACGCACGCCGTTCACCACGTTGTAGATGCGGATGTTCCCCTCGATCGCATTCGATCGCACGACTACGTAGTTCTTGTCGTCCTGGGCGCGAACGACGATTCCGCACGCCTGATCGCCCATGCCCTTTTCGGCCCGACACTTCACCCGCACGGTGACATCGCCGGCATTCACGCCGTCCACCAGCACCATCGGGAACTGGGTGCCCGGCACGACCATGCTTTGGCGAAGTACGTTGGGCGCGCTGGCTGCCATCGCGTCGGCCTCGACCTTCCAGGCGCCAAGCACGCTGCGCCAGCCGGCCGGCAGTCCGCCGGTCGCATTGGTATCGAAATTCCATTTCTGGTTGCACGTTGCGACCGCACCGCCCGCGTCCCCAGCACCGGCTCCGCCGTCCCGCGTGCCGCCCGCATCCCCCGAAACCGCCGAACCCCCAGCACCGGCTCCGCCGTCCCGCGCACCGCCCGCGCCCCCGGCCGCCGCGCCACCCGCACCGCCCGCGCCGCTTGTGCCCGCGCCGCCGGTTCCGCCGGTGCTCGTCCCCCCGGTTCCGCCCGTGCTCGCGCCGCCGGTTCCGCCGGTGGTTGTCCCTCCGGTTCCGCCCGCGCTTCCGCCGCCGGTTCCGCCGGGTCCCGACGATTCCGAGCCGCCGCCACAGGCGCCCATCGAGACAACCATCAAAGCCACCAGTGTCTTCTTCATTTGCAAGCCTCCACGCACAGGTTTCCTCGCGATCAGTTGGCCGCTCACCCTAACGCCGGGATGCCACCTGGAGGTGGTCGAAATTCGATATCTTCGTGACGCGCATTGCGGTGGATGCGCTTTGGTGGCGAGGTTCGGCACGTACCTCGCCCGGGACAGGATCGTTGAGGCAGGGTGGAGAATTCGCCACGGGACTTGCGGGTTGCCCGTGAGGAATCAGTCGTCAAGCTGGTTCGAGGTCCGGAAATTCTTTCGTCTTCCCCGAATCGTCAGTGACCCGTACCAGGTAGCGCCCCGGTGCGAACACCGGGGCCCGGAAGTTCCCGGGTGCGCGCACGGTGTAGACAGTCTCGCCGCTCGCTTGCTCGACGACTTGCACGATCGGGTCCTTGAAGCCGGCCAGGGTCAGCTTCGGCAAGAACGCCGCCGGCTTGTGACCGTAGTTGTCCATCAGATCCACGGTGACCGGCCAGCCGGGGAACTGCGTTCCCTTCTTCGTCGGGTCTGCGAGGTAGGGCCAGCACTCGATGGTGACCTTGCGCTTCTTCTTGTCGAAGCGGACCACGCCCAGCCCCGAGGCGCGCCCTTGCATCACCTCAAGCGGCGTCCCCTGGGGCTTGAGGCCGCCGTTGGCGAACGCCATCACGGCCATATGGTTGCCGAAGTGGTCGACGTAGTCGCCGGTGTGCTCGTGCGCGCCGGAAACCCGGTTCTTGCCTGGCTCGGTCGGCTCCCACCAGCGAGGGTAGCCGACGTTCACGGCCGGACCGGCAAAGGCCACGCCAGCGTCGCGCGGCCCGTCCACGCCGTAGTGGACCACGGCGGGCAGGTGCTGATCCCCGGCGATGTGGACGGCGAACGCCTTGCGCATCTCGCGCACCGCCCGGTTGCGCTGCCTCTGCGGCCAACCGTTGGTGTCGTAGTCGGCGCGCACCCGGCTGTGCCCGCTGCCAGTGTGGGTCGCCATGGACGCGAAGATGGTTTGCGACAAGACCGCCTTCATGTCCGCGCCCTTCCAGTCGGCGGCCCATGCCCTCAGGAACTCGAGCTGCCGCTCGCCCAGCAATTCCAGTCCCGGCAGATCCGCGGTCTTCGGATCGAAGCCCGATTGGGTGACTTTGTCGCCGGGGTTCTTGGTCTTGGTGACCTTACCCTCGGGCCCTGACTTGAACATCCTGTCAGCGATGATCGCGAAGCTGACGCGGCCCCAGGTCAGCGGCCCGTAGTAGACGCTTATGCCCTGCTTGATCGGCGCCGGGTTGAAGGGGTCGGGGTGGTGTGAGGCGTGCGTGCGGTGGACGACGTTCACCCAGGCGGGCGGCATGTTGTAGCCGCCCTTCTCCTGCGTGCCGGTCTGGGCGGCGCCGCCCTCGCCCCAGATGTTTCCTTGGAACACGTCGTGGTCGTCGGGCAGCGAGACGCTCGGCCGGTCGCGCGTCAGCTCCCGCCACGTCCAGCCGTGCATGTACCACCTATAAAGGTAATCGAGAATCGCCATGTCCAGCGGCGCGCGCGTGGCGCCGTATCCACCCGTGCTCTCGTAGAACTGGTCGCCGACAAACGCCAACAGGTCCGGGTCCAGCTTCGCCATGTTGGCGACGTAGAGGGTGTTCGGGAACACGTGGTGTGTGTTGCACGACACGTCGGCGACGGTAATCACCGGCTTGTCCACCGGATCCCGGCGGATGGTGCCGCGCCATTCGTCCTCGCCCCACACCACGCGGTAGGGGACGGCGCGGCTGGCGTCCCAGTTCGCGATGCGGAACGTGGCGGTGCGCGCCTCGGGGTGAATCGTGTCCTCGCCGAGGGTGGTCCACTCCTTGCCTTTGCGGACTTGCAGCTTCACCGCCTGTTGCTCGCCGCGCCCGATCGGCGCCATCTGGGCCGTCAGCTTCAGCACGCCCGCGTGCAGCGTGTACTGGGAGAACAGGATCGGTCCGAAGGAACGGTCGTCGTGCGCCTGCAGCTTGGTGCCCGAGAGGCGCCAATCCGCGAACCAGAACTGCCCGCCCGTCGCGCGATCGAAGTTTGCAACCAGCGCGAGGTTGCCTTCCAGCGGTCCGGGCACCCTCTGGCTGACCTGACCGAGAGCGCGGTCGCTGCCCACTTCGTGCGCGGACAAGGCGACCAGGTGTTCCTGGCCCGCGCGCTCGACCGAAAGGCGCAGCTCGATCGATTCGGGTGTCAGCTCCACCGGGACCTCGGCTTTGCCCACGAACAGTGTGCCGTCTGCAAACCCCGCTTCGAGGCCGGTGCCCCTGATCAGACTGTTGCGGTACTCGCGCAGCGGGCCGTTGATCCCGACGCGGAACCCGGCCGAGCCCTTGCCCTTTCCCAGCACGCCACCACCCACGCGGCCGATCTTCACGCTGGCCTTCAGGTCGCCCGCGGCTTCGCCGAGTCGCCGTGTCAGCAACTGGAGGTTCCGGTCGGCTCCGGTGCTGGCGCACTCGACGCGACCGCCAGCGACGCGCCAGTCCTGCAACGGGTTTGCCCAGTATTCCCGCCCGATCCAGGGGCGGTCCGGCGTCTTGTCCCAGGCGCTGGCGAAGCTGACCGCCGGCGGGCCGGCGCCGGGCCGGGCGTCCCGGACCAGGGCCAAGCCGGCGCCGAGGCCGGCGGAGTCGCGGATGAAACGGCGTCGCGTCGTCTGCTTCATGTGAAAGGGCGCATCGTAGCCCGCCACGGTCAGCGCTGCAGCAGGCGGCAGCGAGTCGACTTGATGGACCTCACAGGGCGCTCGAAGGCCGTCGGGCCTGCCCCTCGTCGAAACAATGGGGAGCGGACGTGGCTGAACCCCGGGCGCGCTCGGCAGCGCGCGTGCACGCTGCCCTGACAGCCAGACGCTCCTTCACTCGACGCTGGCCATGGAAGCAGGCGTGACCGGCGCCGTTGTCGCCGCATCCCTCGGCCACGAGTCGGTCACCACCACGATCGAAAGCTACGCCAAGCCGGAAGCGGTGGCCGCCGCTCGCCAGCAGCGCACGCTGAGCGTGCTCGACGGCGGCGCCGCCGCCCGGAAAGCGTCGTGAGCGACGCGCAAACCGTTGGCTAACCGGGTGAGAGCGCCCAAGCTGCCAGCGCCCGCTTCAGCCCCCGAACCTGTGGCACTGGCTCTGGACACGGTGGTCAAGACGCTTCGGAGCCAACTCGCCAAGACGACAGCGTCGCCAAACCGCAAGGTCGAGCTTCCGCGCTGGCCTGGCACCGCGACCGGTACCCTCCGACGGGAGGAGATCTATGCCGGCGCCGGCTGATCGCGCGCTCGTGGACACCATCCGGTGACCGACGGTGCAATCTTTGACTTGCAGATCGCAGCCACGATGCTGGGTAACGGCATCTACCGTGTCGCCGACGACAAAAACCCTCGCCGTCTCGCGCGCTTGATTTCGGTGGAGCTGAGCGGGATCGAACCGCTGGCCTCCTGAGTGCGATTCAGGCGCTCTCCCAGCTGAGCTACAGCCCCCCATCGCTCGGGTCGCCCCGAGCCCGTGCATTGTACTTGTGGCGATCCGGTTTGCAACC
>JANPCZ010000003.1:0-7836 GCA_031431215.1 Myxococcales bacterium | reverse complement strand
GGGGTGACGAGCAGCAATCCTCAGGAGGCCAATCGCTGGCCCCTCCGGACGTCTTCGACCTTGCTCCCAGTTTCGCAGCGTATGGACGCTGATCGCCATCGCCTGCGCGAACTGAGACTGGGATAGGCCAACGAAACGGCGGAGGGCGGCGACATCTTCGCCGGATTCAATCTGCCCCATCATGAGCCGCCTCCGAACGCGGGCCGGAATGGCTCGCGCCAGTTGTTCCTCCGTGCGATCCGACTCGTCTTGAACGTGGGCGCGAGCGCGAATCCTGTCAGGATTGTGCCGATCAGGCTGCCAACGGTCGAGATGGCGTAGACACCTCCGACCCGATCCGCGTACCCGACTATTTCGATCACCATCACAGCGCCACCGCTCACGAATACTGTTCCAAGAAGTTCTGCGCTGGTATGGCGAGGCTTGAAGCCGGCGTTGCCATCGACGGACGGGATGGATACGCCCATGACGGCGACGTATGCCAGGCCGGCGCCATCCGAAAGGCTGCCGTTCACGATCAGGATACCGGTGGGGCCCGGCGCGCCGCCGCCGCCGCTACTGGAACACGATCAGCAGATCGCCGGCGTCGACGCGTTCTTTGGGTTTGGCGTGGATTTCCTTGATCACGCCCGCCAGCGGTGAGGCCACGGTCATCTCCATCTTCATGGCCTCGAGAACAATGAGCTTGTCCTGCTCCTTGACCTCGTCGCCGGGCTTGACCTTGATGTCGACGATCGTCCCGGGCATCGGGGCGCCTAGGTGGTGCAGGTTGTCCTTGTCGGCCTTCGGGCGCGCCGCGACCTCGATGCCGAGCCTGCGGTCCTGCACCTGCACCTCGCGCGGGTGGCCGTTGAGCTCGAAGAACAGCGTGCGCATGCCGCGCTCATTGGGCTCGCTGACGGCGACCAGCCGGATGAACAGGGTCTTGCCCTTTTCGATCTCGACCTCGGTCTCCTCGCCCTTCTTGAGGCCGTAGAACATCACGTCGGTGGGCACCATCGACACGTCGCCGTACTTCTTCACGTAGGCGGCGAAGTCGGTGAACACCTTCGGGTACATCAGATAGGACAGCACGTCCTGGTCAGTAGCCGGCCGGCCTATTCGAGGTTCGATCTCGGTGCGGGTGCGCGCGAAGTCCACCGCGGGCAGCCGATCGCCGGGCCGGCGCAGATCCGGCGTGCGGCCTTTCAGCACCACCTCGGCCAGCTTGGCCGGAAACCCGCCGGGTGGCTGGCCGATGTCGCCCATGAAGTAACCGATGACCGATTCGGGGAAGGTCAGCTCGCGGCCGCGATCGAGGACTTCCTGGGCGGTCAGGTTGTTGGTCAACATGAACAGCGCCAGATCGCCCACCATCTTCGACGACGGCGTGACCTTGACGATGTCGCCCAGCATGTCGTTGACCACGGCGTACAGGCGCTTGAGCTCGGGCAGCCGGTGGCCGACGCCGAGTGACTCGGCTTGCGGCCGCAGGTTCGAGTACTGGCCGCCCGGAATCTCGTGCACGTAGACGTCGGCTGAACTCGCGCGCAGGCCGCTCTCAAACGTGGCGTAGTAGTTGCGGACGTCCTCCCAGTAGTAGGTGAACTCCAGCAGCTTGGCGAAATCGAGGCCGGTGTCGCGGTCCTGGTGCTCAAGCGCGGCGACCAGCGCTTCCAGATTCGGCTGCGAGGTCAGGGTCGACATGGCGCCGAATGCGGCGTCGACGACGTTGACACCCGCCTCGGCCGCCATCAACAGGGTCGCGGCCTGCACGCCCGGCGTGTCGTGGGTGTGCAGGTGAATGGGCAGCGAAACTTCGTCACGCAGGGCCTTGACCAGCTTGCGCGCCGCAAACGGGCGCAGCAGACCCGCCATGTCCTTGATGCCTAGAATGTGCGCGCCGGCCTTCTCCATCTCCTTGGCCATCGCGATGTAGTAGCCAAGGCTGTAGCGATCGCGTTTCGGATCGTCGATGTTGCCCGTGTAGCAGATGGCGCCCTCGGCGAGCCCGCCGGCCTCGCGCACCATGCCGAGCGCCGGCAGGATGCCGGGCAGCCAGTTGAGCGAGTCGAACACGCGAAACAGATCCATGCCCGAGCGCGCTGCTTCTTCGATGAAACGGCGAACCACGTTGTCCGGGTAGTTGGTGTAGCCGACGGCGTTCGCGCCGCGCAGGAGCATCTGGAAAAGAATGTTGGGGATGTGCCGCCGCAGCAGCGCCAGGCGCTCCCAGGGATCCTCGCGCAGAAAACGCATGGCGACGTCGAAGGTGGCGCCACCCCACATCTCAAGCGAGAACAGTCCCCACAGGTGCTGAGCGACCGCGGGCGCCACGCGTGCCATGTCGTAGGTACGCAGGCGTGTGGCCAGCAGCGACTGGTGGGCGTCGCGAAACGTGGTGTCGGTCAGCAGCAGCTTCTTCTCGCCGCGCATCCAGGCGCAAAACTTCTCGGTGCCAAGCTGCTTCCACAGATCGCGCGTTCCAGGTGGCGGCGCCTGGTCGATCGGCGCCGGTGGCACCACCGGAGTGCGCAGGTTGCCGGGCCGCGCACCCGCGACCTCGGCGTTGCCGTTGACGCTGACGTCGCCGATGAATTGCAGGATTCGGCTGGCGCGGTCGAAGCGCTCCTGGAAGGTTAGCAACTCGGGCGTGTCGGCGATGAAGGTCGTGGTGGCCTCGCCCGACACGAACTTCGGGTGGGTGACCACGTTGCGCAGGAACGGCAGGTTGGTGCGCACGCCGCGCACGCGCCATTCGGCCAACGCACGGTCCATGCGGTGGCAGGCCTCGGGGAAGGTCAGACCCGACGCGCACACCTTGACCAGCAATGAATCGTAGTACGGCGTGATGAGGGCGCCCGAGAACGCGGTGCCGGCGTCGAGCCGCACGCCGAAGCCGGCGGCCGATCGGTAGTGGGCGATGCGGCCGTAGTCGGGAATGAAACCGTTGCTGGGATCCTCGGTGGTGATGCGGCACTGGACGGCGAAGCCGCGCAGCGAGACATCGGCCTGTGACCGGATGCCGATCTCGGGGCTGGTGAGCTCGTGGCCCTCGGCGACCCGGATCTGGCAGCGCACCAGATCGATGCCGGTGACCATCTCCGTCACGGTGTGCTCGACCTGGATGCGCGGGTTCATCTCGATGAAGTGGTAGCCGCCGCGCGCGTCGACCAGGAACTCGACGGTACCGGCGTTGACGTAGCCGACCGACGACGCGAGGCGGACGGCGTCGGCGCACAGGCGATCGCGCAGGCGTGGGTCCAGGCTGGCGGCGGGCGCTACCTCGACCACCTTCTGGTGGCGGCGCTGCACCGAGCAGTCGCGCTCGTACAGGTGCACGACGTGGCCGTGGGCATCGCCCAGCACCTGGACCTCGATGTGCTTGGGGCTTTCGAGGTAGCGTTCGAGAAAGATTTCGCCACGGCCGAAGGCAGAACGGGCCTCGCGCTCGGCCTGGGCCAGGAACTCGGTGACCTCGCCGTCGTTGCGGCAGATCCGCATGCCGCGCCCACCGCCGCCGTACGAGGCCTTCAGGATGACCGGGTAGCCGATGCGTGCGGCCATGGCACGCGCGGTTTCGGCGTCGGGCAGCGGCTCGTCGCTGCCGGCCAGCACCGGCAGACCGACCGCTTGCGCCTGTTTGCGTGCGGCCGTCTTGTCGCCCATGAGGTCAAGGACCTGGGGCGGCGGTCCGATGAAGGCGATGCCGGCCTCGGCGCAGGCGCGGGCGAAATCGGCGTTTTCCGACAGGAAACCGTAGCCCGGGTGGATGGCGTCGGCGCCGTGCCGGTGCGCCAGCGCAACGATGCCGGCGATATCGAGGTACGCCTTGATCGGATCCTTGTTCTCGTCGAGCGCGTAGCTTTCGTCCGCCTTGTAGCGATGTAGTGCGGTGCGGTCCTCCTTCGAGAACACGCCGATGGTGCGAATGCCGAGCTCGGTGCACGCGCGGAACACACGGATCGCGATCTCGCTGCGGTTAGCGACCAGGATGCGATTGAATTTGCGCAGCGACATGCGTGACCGGCGACAAAGTCCGGCCCGGGCGTCGTAGCACGCCGGACGACGGAGCCGCAACGCCGACGGTGCGGGAGCGACAAGTACGGCCTGGGCGTGCGCCACACGATCGAGGCGGCGCAGCGCCTGTGCGGGTGACACGTCACGCGGGCGCGACCAGCGCTGCGAGAGTTCCCAGGGCGTGATCGCGACGAGCGGAATCGACGGGGTGGACATGCGCATCGATGACGTCGGGCAAATACGTCGCATCGATCTGATGCTTGCTGAATACCTTCTGCCAAAGACCAGCGACGTCGGCGGCCAGGCCTGCTGCGGCGACTTGCGATGGCAGATCGTCGACCTCGACCGCGAGGTAGACGATGTCTTCCATGTCCTTGGCCGAGATAAGGTCTCGCCCGCGGTCCAGAAATGCGGCCAGCTTCAGGACAAGAAAATAGGCGGGAGTCACGACCCGAGCCCAGACCTAGACGGTCAGGGTCGGCTGACCAAGGCGGTCGATATGATCAGCGTTGCCGATCTGGATCGAAATCAAGGCGCCCGTGGCCGGCGAGAAGTTCCCGAGGTCGCTGTCTCTCGTCGGCGACATGAACGGCGACGGGTTTGCCGAGCTGCTGGTCGGCGTACCCGTTCACAAGAACGCCGGATTCACCACTGGATGCGTCTACGTCTACTACGGCGGCTCGCCCATGGACGGAACGTCCGACCTGACGATCCTGGGCACGCCGCCGTCGGACATGTTGGGCGAGCTGCTGGCGTGGTTGGATAGGCCACGGCGGCGTTGAATCAACGCCAGCGCCAACCCCAACCCCATCACCGACCAGAGCCAGGCGAATCCGGAGCCTTCCATTCGGTTTCCGATTCCGCAGCTACATCCACCGCCCGCCGGCTTGGTGCAGCTGGAACCAGCGCAGGCCGCATCGCTGCCAGCATCGGGCTGTGAACACTCCGCCCCCCGCGAAAGGATCTCCACGTCGTCGATCGCCACTTCCAGCGCGCCGTTCATCGGCTCTTCGTCTTCGGCCACGAAACGGAGTCGAACTTTTGGACCATTCATCACGCTTGCTGGCAGCGACACCAGGCGCGAGGTCCAGCCGTTGGTCAGGGTGCCGTCGATGCGATCCACGGCCACGAAATCCGAAGCGGCTCCGCCGTCGGCACGCAGGCTCCTCATCTGGACGGTCAGGTGGGCGTTGGGGCTGGGATCGAACCGCAGCGAACTGGTGCCCAGAATTCCGCCCGCGAAACTGACCGCATAGCGCAGAGAGGGAACACGCAATCCCGCGACGCTGATCGGCGGGGACTGCAACGTGGTCCGTCCGCTGGCGACGAACCCGACGTCCTCCGCTCCACCCGCCGCGGCGCCGGTCACGAATGCCATGGCGCCAGTGCGGGCGCCGCCCGGCTGCACGTTCCGCCCGTGGAGCTGGGCCAGCTCGGGCGAGGCGCGCTCCCACGCCCCCGCCGGCGCGCTGTCGTCACCGTCCGGATTGACCATCCATGCGCTGTCGGCTTCGAAGCCGTCGCTGAAGCTCGCTTTCGTGCCCACGACCACGCGCTGTTCTCTTCGGCTGTAGTGCAGGTCGGTCTGAGTGGACGCGCGCACCAGCACTTCGGTTCCACACGCCACGCTGACCGCCGGCAGACTCAGCGTGCTTTTCGGCTCGGCATCGCGGGCGATGGCACCCAGATCGCGATCGACGCCGGCGATGCGCTGTCCACCGACCAGTGCCTCTACCGTCAGATGCGCGGCGGGCGTGTCGCCCGATCCGTCGTTCTTCACCGCAACGTCGACGGACAAGGCGGGCTTTGCCGGCGTCCATCGATCGGCGGCAACGGCCAGGGCCGAGACGTCCGCGCGCGGATCTTCGCAGTCGGCGGTCACCTGCGTGCAGTTGTGCAGGCGGTGGCGCGTGGCCGTCGCCAGCCACGTGTTCCACCAGGGCAAGGCGTGGTTCAGTCGGTCGGCCAGGGCGCGCGCCCGCGGACCGTCGGTCGTTTCGTCCAGGCCCGTCAGCACCACCACCGCCTCTCGCCAGCTGTCCTCGTGCTCGTCGGCCGAGGGCGCGCGGTGTCCGTTGGCAAAGACCACGTCATCGATGGTCACGTCGACCCGATGTCCCGACAGCGTCCTGGCCGTCGGGAAAGGCATGGTCGCGTACTGCGGTCCGCACGCACCCACGGTGTATCCGGGGATCTGATCGATGAAGAAGAACGGCGGAACCTCGTCGCTATGCAACAGGCCCATGGTGTACAGGTCCAGGTTTGCGAACCGCACCGCGCGTTCCTTCCAGCTGAAGGTCCCGTCGTGATTGTCCACCCACGCGAAGCCGTCCATCACCGATCCCTGCGTCTCGACGAAGCGCGCGAAGTGAGAGCAGTCGCGGCCCAGTAGGACGTCGCTGACCGTGTTCGAGCGCGCATCCCGCACCGTCAAGAACATGCCCCAGCGATGGGCGTATTCCTGCGCCCAGATCGGCAAGGTCTGCGCGCCCCACTGCTCTTGCGAATCGCCGGCCCGCAATCCCAGCCCCTTCATCGAGATCATCGTGCGCAACGTCCCGTTCGATCCAAAACGGGCGCTGTCGTCCATCGGACGCATCCCCAGACCGCGAACGTCCGACTTCACGGTGCGACTGAACGCACCCGACAGGTCGCCGCTGTCATCGAAGGTCAACCACACGGTGATGGTCTGGAACTTGTCCCCCAGCGCACCGATCACCCGTTTGACCACCGACGGGTAGTCCTTCACCCGGAAGGATCCGCGATCCACATCCATCAGCTGCGCGTCGCCGGGAACGATCAGGATCTCTCGGTCGAGCACCGGAGGCGACGGGGGCAGCGGCTGCGCGAGAGCCGACCGCGCAACCAGCAGCGCCCCCGCGACGATGAGTAGGGAACCCCTAGAATTTGGCTTCATTTCGGCAGCAGTGTGTCATAAGTTCCACTGCACTGGGTCTACCGATCGCACCGACAGTCGGAGGAACCACCGCATGCGTCTCGTCCCCATCATCTTGATCAGCGTGGTCACCGCCACGGGATGCCATCACACGGCCCCGTCGCCTGCGTCCAGTGACGCCGGTCCGACGCCGGCCGTCGATGCCGGTCCCGACGGGGCCAGTGATCAGAAGGTCGATCAGGCGACCGACCGAGCGAACGTCGATGCGGCACCGGTCAACGCGTTCAACCGGCCCGTCGAGGTCATCTCGGGCTCCCGTCTCAAAGGCGTACTGGTTCAGTCGAAGGACGGTGCGCGCCACCGCTGGGGCATGTACGACACGATGCTGAGGACGCGGTGTTACGTCGTGACCGCCGACGACGGAAAAGCTCGCTGCCTTCCGCTACCGCCGACGACGGTCGATCTGAACATCAACGAGACGGTGTACACGGATGCCGGGTGTACCGAGATGGCCCTCCCGGGAGAGACCACCTGCGCCGCAGGCTTCGGCTTCAAGGAGACGCCTGCGGGATTGGCCGTCTATCGTCTGGGCCCGGCTTCGGCCCGCACCATGCTGTTCAAGAAAACAAGCACCGTCACGGCCGGGGGCGTCCAGGCGACTTGCGCGCAAGCCCCGGGCATCCCGACGAAGAAGTACTTCTCGCTGGGGGTGCAACTTCCCGCGACGACTTTCGTGGAAGGGTTGTCCACGCGCACCGACGGCACCTCTTCGCAGCGCATTCACGGCGTCTATCGGGAGATGGCCGACGGCACTCGGATCAAGATCGACACGCAGCTGTGGGACGCCGACCTGAAAAAGTTTTGTGTGCCGCGGCTGGCAGGCGACGGAAACCTGCGCTGCTTGCCGATCGGCTCGGCCTTGGTGTCGAGCGCGACGTTCG
>JANPCZ010000002.1:0-18288 GCA_031431215.1 Myxococcales bacterium | reverse complement strand
GAAGCGCTCGCTGCCACGCACAAGTCCGTGGGCGGTCTTGGCATGGTCCGAACGAAACGCGCCCGGAGCCAGAATGATGGCGTTGCCGTACATCGCGCGGACGATACCGTGAATGGGCCGCACCCGGGGGCCGTCCCTGGCAGAGGGGCGGTGAGCGCACGAACCCGGCGGCAGGGGAGTTGTCCACGGCGCGCGGGTGTGCGAAGAATCGGTCCCCACCGCCGAAAAGAGGAGATACCAATGCTGCGCATGCTCTCGCTATCCGTTTTCGCCTGTGTGCTGGCGCTGACCGGCGCGCGCACCTTCGCCGCCGACGACAACAAGTGCAAGCTGACCGACGAGAAGGAAGACAACCAGGTGACCCAGGCGTGCAAGGTGGGCGGCCTGAAGCGGGCCAAAGCGGTCATGAAGGCGATGACCAAGGCCGCCAAGGACAAGGGCAAGAAGTGGGAGTGCGACTCGTGCCACAAGAACGAGGAAGACTACGTGCTCACCGCCGACGGCAAGAAGCTGTTCAAGGAGATGGTGGCCTTGCTCAAGGACGCCAAGTAGGGTTCCCTGGCCCTCGAATGATGAGCCGGTGCCTTCGCCCGACGCGGGCATCTTTCCGGTAGTAGACTCTCCAGGTCTCCGCCCAAGAGGCACGAGTGTCGCGCAGATACTCAGTCATTGGAGACAGGAAGCCGATAGGTGATTTGATGCGTGTGTTCAACTTGTGGGTCGTCGTACGGCCCGCGGAAGATCTGGCAAACCAATGGGTCGCCCACTGTCTCGACCTGGACGTAGTGACCCAGGGAACGTCGTTCGGACACGCGATGGAGATGGCCTTCGAAGCAGTGTCAATGGTCGTTGCGGACGACATCGTGGCCGGCCGGGATCCGCTCTCGCGGCGCGCGCCAGAGAAGTTCTGGGAAGAACTGCATGCGATTGTCATCGGTAGCCAAGCGGTGCGGTTCGAAGCGCTCTTGAAAGGCGTTGAAAAAGAGTATGTGAAGGTCATCGCGGGGCAGATGGTGCTGCAAATCTCGCTCGAGCAAGTTGACAGCGGGTGCGGCCTCCATCCCTCGTACACTGTGCCCATGGCCTGGAAGGGCGCACCGACCAAACCTCTCGCCCAGTAGTCATGCCCACCTCCCTCCGCGCCCTCAAGAGGGCGATCGAGAAACAGGGAGGGGTCGTAGAGGAGCCGCGCTCCGGATCCCACTGGAAAGCCAGGCGCGGATCAGTTTCGTATCCAATCCCCGCTCACAACGGCCTCAAGACCGAGATCAGCGATCGATACATCGCCGGTGCTTGCCGAGCCCTTGGGCTCGACGAGCAGGCCTTGAAGGATGAGTTGTAGGCGGGTGATAGCTGGCGAACGCAGCCGCTACAGATCCTCCAGCAGGCGCTTGACCTCGGCGACCGCGGCCTTGCCTCGCGGCGTGTAGCCGGTGCTGCGCGGACCGCCGAAGCCGTACCAGTTCCACACGTAGACGCCAAGCAGGCGCGTGGACGGGCCCGGCTCGCCGGTGGTCCAGGCGCGGCGGAAGGCCTCGAAGCCGGCGCGCTGCTCGTCGACATCGACGGCGCCGCCGAACGCCTCGTTCCACGGCTCGGCGGTCGCGCCCGTGCGCGAGCGATAGCCGACCTCGGTGAACAAGAACGGCTGCTTGCGTCCGGCCGCCCATTGTTCAAGTTCAGCGCGCAGAGCGCGCCAGCGCGCCTCGAGCGCCGGCACGTCGCCGCGGCCGCCGGGTTCACGCAGCTTGAAGTAGCCGGTGACGCCGGCCTCATCCACCAGATCGAGCAGCTTGGCGTCCTTGTAGTGGTCCCAGTTGGCCGAGTACACCAGCGTCCCGGTAAACAGCGCGCGGATCTTTTGCAGCAGCCGCGTCCAGCGCGCCACGTCGCCATCGAGCGATGAAAACTCGCTGCCGATCACCAGGCGGCTGGCCCCGGTCAGCGCGCCCACTGACGCCAGATCGCCCAGCACCTGTTCATAGTTGCCAAACCAGAGATCGACGTCGGTGGGAGCCAGGGTGCCGCGCCACTCGTTAGGCTTTCGCGGCACGAGCAAGCGCACGATGGGAAACAAGGTGACCTCGAGGCCAGCCCGCCGGGCCGCGCGTACCGCCTCCGCTACCGCGCCCAGCCCCGGCGACAGCCGCGTGTGCAAGAACAGCTCGGTCGAGCCACCGTGGCGTTGGTAAACCGGCACCACCAGCGCAACGTGGGTGGCCCCGAGTGCGGCGACCTCTTGCAGAAGCGGCCGGTAGTCGAAGCTGACGTCCTCGGCGAACAGCCCCAGCGCCACCCCCCGCTGCTTCTTGTCGTCACCCAGACCGGCACCACGCGGCTCACCGACCTGGCCCACCTGCGCGCCCAGCGCCATCGCGAGAGCGAGCGACACCGCGGCACGCATGGCCGCGCAGTCTACAACGAGTTCGCCCAGGCACCCGATGCCACCACCCGCCGCTTCTGCGATACTCGCGCGCCGTGGGTTTTCTGTTGCTGGTCGCCGCCGCCGCAGGCGCCGTCACGGTGCCGGTGGGTAAGACCACCACGCTGGTCGTGCTTTCGTCGCCGCGGGTCAATGTCCCGGCGGGGCCGTTCCGCATGGGCGCGAGCACCGACGAGCTGAAGATGGCGCGTGGTCTGTGCGCCGACGAGCTGCGCGGTGGCGGCGCGCTGCTGCTTGAGCTGGGTCCACGCTGCGGCACGCGCTACGACGCCGAGGCGCCGCAAGCCGAGGTGTGGCTGCCGGCGTTCGCCATCGACCGCACCGAGGTCACCGTGGCCGACTACAAAGCGTGCGTGAAACAGGACGCTTGCCGGCCAGCCCCCGATGTTGGCCTGGGCGACGATGGACGCCTGCCGGTCGAGCGGGTGACTCACGACGAGGCGGCGGCGTACTGCGCGTTTCGCAAGGGCCGCTTGCCCACCGAAGCCGAGTGGGAGAAGGCCGCGCGCGGGCCCGGCCGGCGCATATGGCCGTGGGGCAACGAGTGGCAGGATCGCCGCGGCAACCGAGGCCGCGTCGAGCGGGCCACTCCAGGCGGCGATCCGTCGGGCGAAGCCGACACCCTGGAGGTAGCCGACGGGTTTGCGGCCCGCGCTCCGGTGGGCTCGTTCCCGGCGGGCGCCAGTCTTTACGGCGTGCTTGATGCCGCTGGCAACGTCTGGGAGTGGACGGCGACCATCTTCGCGCGCGATCCGCCGCAGAGTGCGACACGCTTCGATCCGCGCGGTCCCATGCTGGGCAACGAGTGGGTGGCGCGCGGGGGCAGCTACCGCTCGCCGCCGTCCGATCTGCGGGTCACGCGGCGGCTTGGCCTTTCGCCCAGCGAGCGCGTGCCCGGCGTGGGCTTTCGCTGCGCGTACGACGACGAAAAGTCGACGCCGTGATAGGAGCGGAAGTGAGTACCACCATGACCACGATCCGAAAGCTGAGCATTGCGATCGCCGGCCTTTGCCTGGTTTCCGCGCTGGCGTGGCCGGCTCGCGCCGCGGCCAAGACTGCACCCGCCATCGCCCGGCCGCGGGTGGCCGCGATGCTGTACATATGGACGCAGCATTTCAAGGGCCAGGGCGGCGGACTCGACGAGCACCTTGACGAAGCGCTGGCGGCGACGGCACGGGCGGGTTTTCCCGCGGTCGAAGGCTGGCTCGACTATTTCGCGACACCGGAGAAGGCGGCGGCAACCTCGGCGATGCTGACCAAGCACGGACTCGCCATGCGCGCGGCGTACACCGGTGGCAAGCTGCACGAGGAGCCGGCGGCGCAGGCGACGATCGATGGCGTGCTGGCGCGCGCGGCCGTCGCCAAGGCACACGGCCTCGACGTCGTGGTCATGAACCCCGACGTGATCGGGCGCGAGAAGAACGACGAAGAGCTGGCGGTACAGTCGCGCGCGCTCGATCGGCTAGGGGCGGGTCTACGCAAGCTCGGCCTGCAGTTCGCGATCCACACTCATGACAAGGAGATGCGCTCGAACGCGCGCGAGTGGTTCCACATTCTCAAGTACACGAAGAAGGACAACGTCGGTTTCTGTCTGGACCTGCACTGGGTGCTCCGCGGCGGCCAGGATCCGCTGGCATTGCTCAAGGCCGCGGGCGCGCGGGTCGTGGACCTGCATTTGCGCAACTCGCAGGATGGTGTGTGGAGCGAGGACTTCGGGCCCGGCGACATCGACCACAGCAAGGTAGCGGCGCAGCTTGCAGCAGCGAAGTACCGTGGCCTCTACACCGTCGAGCTGGCCTACGAGGCCAAGACCCAGAAGACACGCACGCTAGAGCAGGATCTGGCGCGCAGCCGCGCCTACGTGAAGGAAGTCTTCGGTCAGTAAGCAGGGCAATCAGGTGCCGCGCGCGCGTGGGGTCATGCCGGGCAGGCTGAAGCGGCGCTTGCGGGGCTCGGCGGTGCGCTTGGCTTCCTCACGATCGTGGCGCTTGCGTGGCGGCGGCACGTAGACCCGCGGCACGATCTTGGCCTGCCGGACCGCGGCGGCACCGTCGGCGGCCGGCATCGGCGGTGGCGTCGCTCGCGACGAGGTTTCGCTGAGCGCCGCCGCGGGCAGCGGCAGCTCTGGCCGCATCGAAGCCACCGCTGGCGCGCCGTCCTCGTCGCCGTCCATGAACAGGTCGTCCTCCATATCGACCTCTTCGACCAACAGCGCATCGGCGATACCGCGCAGGGTGCGCGCGTCCTCGCCGGACCCGCCCAGCGTCAATGGTTGCCGCTTGTTGATCGAGTCGCTGATCTTGGTGCTGGCACGCAACCACCCCAGGATGGGCACGGTGATACCAAGGTAGTCCTGCATCATCTTCGACACCGACCCGAACACGCCCGCCTGCGCGGGATTGCTAACCTGGTTGCCGACCAGATACGCGGGAAATCGGCGCAGGGTCTCCATGACCTTGTCACCGAACTCGCGATCACGGCTACGGATCCGCGCCAGCAGGTCGGTGACCTTGTCGCCCTCGGTGCTCGCTTCGGCAGCCTTCAGCAGTTCGATCTCCGTGGTCTTCTTGGCCTGGTGGCGCAGGGTCCGCAGGACCGCGCCCTTGAGAAACGCATAGGCATCGTGAATCGAGGTGACCTGCGGCGTGACCACGACGACCCGCTGCGTGCCGAGCTCGAAGAAGTCGAGCACGTTGTAGCCGACGCCAGCGCCGACATCGACGATGACGACGTCGGCGGGCAGAGTGCGCAGCTTGCGCAGGATGCGCAGCTTTTCGGCGTGGGTGATGTTGGCAGCGCCCACACTGGCGCCGGTGCCCGACAGCAAGGACAGATTCGCCACCGGCGTGGCGGACAGCGCCTGGCTGACATCGGTGATGTCGGGAGACAGCAGCGCCGAGATGCCGGGCCGCGGCCGGTCGACCCCCAGCAGCAAGTGCTGGTTCGCGGCGCCCAGATCCAGATCGGCCAGCACCACACGCACGCCCTTTTCGGCCATGGCGACGGCGACGTTGGCGGCCACCACGCTCTTGCCGACGCCGCCCTTGCCGCCGCCGATGCTGATGATGCGCGCCTGACTGGTCGTCGTCTTCTTGGCCGTTGTCACACGTACCTCCGTCAGGTTTCATCGACGGGCACCAAGCCGAACTTGAGAGCGGCACCAGTCTGCGGCAGGGTAGAGGCCGCGATGCACTTCTTCCTGGTTCTGAGCCTCGCCGCTGGCTCGCTTGCGGCCGCCGAGAAGCCGTCGTTCAACCCACGCACCGGGCTTTACGACGTGCCGTTCGCCCGCCTGCAAAAGGCTGCGGATCGCGATGATCGTGCCGAGATCGAGCGCTGGGCAGATCGCCTGGGCCCGGCTCGCCTGGTGGCCGCGCTCGGCGACCAGGACGCCTTGGTGGTGCGCGCGGCGCTGGCAGGCGCGGAGGTGATAAGCGGGTCCGTGCGGCTCATCGACGCGGTCACACCACTGCTCGACCACCCAGCGCCCGAGATTGCCAGCAAAGCTTGCCGTGTCCTGGGCCGGATGCTGGACGGCGGGCGGCCGGACGAGCGCGCGCTGTGGGATGTGCCGCCCGACGCGGTGGCGCGCGGCTGTCAGGGCTTGCGCACCATGGCCGCGAGCACCGCGGCCGCGCAGGACACGCGGCTTTCGTGTGTGGCGGCGCTGCTGGAGGCGCGCACGGCGTGCAGCGCGGTGGCATTGCCGGAGGCGCTGCTGCGCGATCCAGCGCCCGAGTTGCGACGCGCAGCTTGGCTCGCCACCACCGGGGGCGCACCGCCGTCTGGCGCGGTTCGCACGGCGCTCGACGATCCCGATCCGCGAGTGGCCGGTGCCGCCGGGGCCGCCGTATGCCGGCACTCGCTGTCACCGTTGCCTGGGACGCCCACGGGCGCGCCTGCAGCGCCGACGACGACGCCAGCGCGGTCCCTGCGCGACATCGTGCGCGCCGACGACGTGCCTGCCGAGGACGTGATCGAGATCCTGCCGTGCCTGGCGCGATCAGGTAGTCCAGACGATCGGGCGGCGCTCGAGGCCCTGGGCGCAGGCCATGTCTCGCCGGTGCGCGACCGCGCCACGGAGTTGCTTGGCCCGCGCCGCTAGTGCTCGTTGCCGGCCTCGTCCCGGGGCGGAAACACGAATTCAATTGGATGGCGCGCGAAACGCGCCGTGAGCGCGCCCATGAGCCGGAACCAGTGGCGCATGGGCACCTCGCGCGCCCGCAGCGCCACCGTCAGCGCCAGGGTGAAACTGACGGTCAGGTTGCACACGAAGATGACCGCGATGCCCGCCACCGCAAGCAAGAAACGCGGCTCGCGCACAAGCGTGGTGCCCTCACTCGCCACCGCCATGGCCAGCGTCCCGGTCGACAGGGTCACGTGGCGCACGTCGAGCGGCAACCCGAAGAATTTTCCCAGCACCGGGGTCATGCCCAGCATGAAGCCAAGCGCAGCACTGCCGCCGAAGCCCGAGATGCTGCGCGCGAAATACCTCGACAGGCCGCGCATGGCTCGCTCGCCCACGACCCGGCTCAGGCGATGCTCGGCGATGGCCTGAGGCAAGCGTCGGTACACGGCGAAATTTTCGATCCAGCCGGCGGCCAGGCTGGACAGCCACAGGATCACGCCGGTCAAGCTGGCGTACCAGATGGTTCCGCTTTGCCAGGGATGGAACGAATGCACCACGTAGTCGACCCTGTCAGCCGGCAGGAAGGCGTGACCGGTCCGCCAGCGCCAGTAATAGTCGAGCCCGAACCCGGCCAGACTGACAGTCAGGATGTTGCCCATCGCCGCCGCCAGTTGCGACCGGATGATGCGGGTCACGTAGGTGGTCAGCGTCCCGGTGCCCGAGGCAGCCTCGCTTTTGCGAATGGCGCCGGCCAGCGTCGCGGCTGTCATCGACGGCTGCTTGGTCGCCAGGGTGAACCCCAGCACCTGCATCACGATGAATGACAGGGCGTAGTTCACCCCTGACAGGAAGCCTTCGACGAACAGTGGAAAATGCTGGCCCGACACCGCGATCTTGAGCGCCGCGGTGCCGGCAGTCATGAAGCCGCCGCCGGCCGCCGACGCCACCATGTGCCAGTACTCGCGCCGCCCGGCAGTGATGTAGTGCTCGCCGGTGTGTCCGGCCCGCTCGATGATCTTGCGCGCCAGCAAGCGCGTGGTCGAGCGGGCGAGATCGCGCAGGCTGCGATCGGACAGGCGCGCGTGCGCCAGCGCCACCAGCAGACGGTGCGCCGCCGCCGCACGCGTCGGCCCGGGCGCCGCCGCCAGCACCGTCAACAGCGCGTCGAGCCGGCCCAGGCTGCGCTCGATCGCTTCGAGTTCATAGACCACGTCGACGCTGATGCCGGTCTCTTCGAGATGACGGTACACCGACGCAATTTCCTCGCGGCAAGCCGCCATGACCGCGCGCAGGGCGGCGGCACGCGCCGTGGCTGCCGCTTCGTCACCGACGGCGCGGGCGGCAAGGAACCCGTCGCCGGCGCGCGGCAGGCGAAAGAACGGTGATCCAGCCAGGCCGGTGGTCGCGATCTGTGATCGGCCGCGGATGCCTTCGGACAGCCCCAGCGCCTGCACGCGCCCGCCCAGCAAGCAAAACGCATCGGCGGCTGCCTGCAAGAGCCCGGTGGCAGCGCCGCCCGCCTCGGGCGCCGTCAGCAACTGCGCGAGCCGCTCGAACAGATCGCGCGGCATCGCTTCGAGGAAAGTTAGCTCGCTGTGCGAAGGAAACAGCCGCGACACCAGCTTGCCCAGATCGTGCTCGTCGCGGGGCGAGGGCAGGATGCGGCGGAACAAGCGATCGGTGGTCTCGTTGTAAAGACCACGATCGTTGGGCAGCCCCGCTTCGGCCAGCAGCGCCAGGCCATGGGTTTCGGCCAGCATGGCGGCCCAGGCGGCAAGTACCGCCGCCCGCGCCGGCGCGCACGACTCGAGCACTGCCAGCAACACCGACAGCCGCCGCACCTCCGGCCCCGGCGGCACGCGACCCGGGACAACCGCGGCGCCCGGCTCGGGGATGTTCTTGTCGCTGCCGGTGACGAAGCGAACCAGCCGCTCGAAAGCATCGAGTCGCAACGTCAGCGTGGCCGCCGCGCACAGCCGCTCGCCCAGCGTGCACAGCTCACGCAGCCGGCGCTGACGCCGGTCGCCCTCGGCGAACAGCGCCACAACCTGCTCGGTGGGAAAGGGCATGGCGGCCGGCATGAGGGAAGGAGCTCGGAGAATAGACCGGGTGCCCGCGTGGCCGCCACGGCTCACAGACCCCAGCCTTTTCTGGCAAGCCCGTGTGCTAGCTTGGGCGCGTGGGATACGGCCTGGAAGCGCCTGCGTCGGTTGTGGTCGAGCTGCGCGTGGACGAGCGTCGCGTGTTTCGCTTGAGCCGTGACCTCGGCCCCGAGGGGCTGCGGCTGGTGCAGCCGGCGCCGTTCGAGATCGGACGACCGGTGGCGCTGCGCTTGACCCTGCCCGACACCACTGAACCGTGGCATCTGAACGCGCGCATCGAAGCCGATGACGACGCCAGTGAGTCCGAGCGTGCACGTGGCGGCTGTGGGTTGCGCTTCCTGAATCCGCCCGAGGCAGCGCAGATCGCCATCACGCGGTATGTGTGCGACCGTCTCGGCATCGCCCCATTGCTCTGAGCCCATGCCGCCCGCCGACCAAGCGCCGCCCACGAGCCCAGCCCCGCCGTCCCCGGCCGCCGCCCCCGATCCGCTGGCGCGCCTGGAGGCCCTGGAAAAGCGCGCCCTGGCCGGCGGCGGGCCCGAGCGCGTCGCGCGCCAGCACCAGGCCGGCAAGCTGACCGCGCGCGAGCGCATCGCCCTGCTGTGTGATCCGGGCAGCTTCACCGAGCTCGACAAGTTCGTCACCCACCGCACGGTCGATTTCGGCATGGAGAAGATCCCAGGCGATGGCGTGGTCACCGGTCACGGCCTGGTGCACGGCCGCCAGATCTTCGTGTTCGCGCAGGACTTCACCGTGTTCGGCGGCTCGCTGTCCGAGGCCTACGCGGGCAAGATCTGCAAGATCATGGATCTCGCCATGAAGGTGGGGGCACCGGTCGTCGGACTCAACGACTCGGGTGGCGCGCGCATCCAGGAAGGCGTCGCGTCGCTGGGCGGCTACGCCGAGATCTTCTATCGCAACGTGGCCGCATCGGGCGTGGTGCCGCAACTGTCCGCGGTGCTGGGCCCATGCGCGGGCGGCGCGGTGTACTCGCCCGCCATCACCGACTTTATCTTCATGGTCGAATCGACCAGCCACATGTTCATCACCGGCCCCGACGTGATCAAGACCGTCACCCACGAGGAAGTCAGCAAGGAAGATCTCGGGGGCGCGCACACCCACGCCACCCGCTCGGGCGTGGCGCACCGGGCATTCGTTGACGAGGCCGCCTGCCTGGCCGGGCTGCGCGAGCTCTTGAGTTTTCTGCCGCAGAACAACCGCGAGGATCCGCCGCATCGTCTGACCATCCCTGGCAGCGACCGCGCCGGTCACGCCGACCGTCCGGATCGCGAGGACCCGTCGCTCGACAATCTCATCCCGGCCGACGCGGCCAAGCCCTACGACATGCACGAGGTCATCCGGCGCGTGGTCGACGACGGCACGTTCTTCGAGATCCATCCCGAGTTCGCGTGCAATCTGCTGGTCGGCTTCGCCCGACTTGCGGGCCGACCGGTGGGCGTGGTGGCCAACCAGCCAGCGCATCTGGCGGGGTGCCTGGACATCGATGCTTCGATCAAGGGCGCCCGCTTCGTGCGTTTCTGCGACGCTTTCAACCTGCCGCTTTTGACCTTCGTCGATGTTCCCGGGTTCCTGCCCGGCACCGCACAAGAGTTCGGCGGCATCATCAAGCACGGCGCCAAGCTGCTGTACGCCTTCGCGGAAGCCACAGTCCCCAAGCTGACCGTGATCACCCGCAAGGCCTACGGCGGCGCCTACGACGTCATGTCGTCCAAACACATCCGCGCCGATATCAACCTGGCGTACCCGACTGCCGAGATCGCGGTGATGGGTCCCGAGGGCGCAGTCGGCATCATCTTCCGCGACGAGATCGCGCGCGCTGCCGATCCTGCCGCCACGCGCGCGCGCCTGGTGGCCGAGTACCGCGAGAAGTTCGCGAACCCCTACGCCGCCGCGGCGCTGGGCTACATCGACGAGGTCATCCGACCGCGCGAGACCCGACCGCGCCTGTGCGCGGCGCTGGCCATGCTGAAGAACAAGCGCCACGAGCGCTCGCCGCGCAAGCACGGGAACATCCCGCTGTGACGGCGGCGGGAAGCTTGCGCCGCCTGCGCTGGGCGGCCACGGCACTGTGCGTGCTGGTCGGCTGTGCGACCGGGTCCCGGCCCATCACCAAGCTGGTGAATGGCCGCGTGGTGGTCACGCGCTCGGTCGATCCGACGGCGTACGAGCACGCCGCACGGGCCGAGCTGTACGAGCTGGAGGAACGCTGGGAAGAAGCCGCGACCGCGCTGTCGGTGGCGCTGTCGTTCGACAGCGGCTCGCCCGAGCTACACGCCCGGCGCGCCGAGGTGCTGCTTCACCAGGGCAAGATCGACGACGCCGACGACGACGCCCGCGCCGCCCTCGAGCACGGCGATTCAGTGGTCGGGCTGACCGCACTGGCTCACGTCCGGCAAGCGCGCGGTGACACCGCAGGCGCCGTGACCGCCCTGCAGCGCGCGGTCGCGGCGCTCGACCAGACTGCGGATTCCGATGAGGTCGAGGCTGGCTACCTTGAGCTTGCCGACGCCGAGATCCTGGCGCTGGATGTCGCGGGCAGCTTGCGCACCCTCACGCGTTTGGCTGATCTGGCGCCGCAGTCGCTGATCGCTCGCACGCGCGCCGGCGCGGCGGCGTGGGCGCTGGGCGAACTGGGCGAGGCCGAGACGCGCTACCGGCAGGCGTTGCTGGTCGAACCCAACCAGCTCGATGCGCTGCTGGCACTGGCGTGGCTTTACGCCGGCAGCGGTCGTGTTGCCGATGCGCGCCGGGCGTTCGCCGACGCGCTTGAACGATCCGAGGGCGCGCTCGAGATCGCCGCCGCGTACGCGCGCTTCCTCATGACCATCGGCGCGGCCGACGATGCGCGCCAGCTCGCCGACGATGTGGGCGGCAACGATGCCTCGCGCGAGGCGCTGCCACGGCGCCTGGAACTTGAGCGCGCGGTCAAGCGTCCCGACCGGGTGCTGGCACTGGCTGCCCTGACGCCCGCCGCGGACGCGACCCAGCCGTCGCGCGACGACGTCGATGGCGAGCGGGCCGTGAGCATCGCCATCACGCTCGCGCGCGGCCAGGCCCTGGTCGATCAGGGCAAACGCGCCCTGGCCGTGACCCACTACCTGGCGCTCGGCAAGGATGACCCGGCATTCATCGAAGCACGCCTGCGGGCCGCGGCTCTGCTGCGTGAGGACGGCAACACCGCCGAGGCCAGACGAGCGCTCGACCAGACATTGCCGACAACGACGCCGTCCGAACGCGCCGAGATCGAGATCGCGATCGCCCACGCGCAGATCGACGAGAAGGCCGGGAATCCGGCTGCCGCCGCCGAGCGGTTGGAGCAAGCGCTCGGCAAGCATCCCGGCAACGTACGCCTGACCATGGCGCGTGCGGCAGTCGAGGACCGGCGCGGCCGCTGGCAGCTGGCCCTTGGCATCGCGGAGACGCTAATTGCCAAAGACCCTGGCAGCGTCGAGGCGCTCAATTTCTGGGGCTTCGTGGCCGCTGATCACGGGCACGAATTGCCACGCGCGCTGGCGCGGGTGCGCGCCGCCCTGGCGCTGGAACCGGGCGCCGGTGGCGTTATCGACAGCGTCGGCTGGGCACATCTGCGGGCGGGCGACGTGGCGCGCGCCGAGCTGTTTCTCGAACAAGCCGGCCGGCTCGAGCCCGAAGATCCCGAAGTGCTCTCGCACCTGGGCGAGCTGTACGTGCGGCGCGCCGAGGCCGAGCGTGCCGCCGGCGCGTTTCGCAAGGCGCTGTCGTTGCGGCCCGAGGATGGTCTGCGCAAGACCCTGGAAGAGCAGCTCCGCAAGCTGGAGACCAAGCTGGCATCACCGCGATGATCGCGAACCGAAATCACGTCTCGCTCGGCGCCACGTTGATGTTGGCCGCGGCCTGCTCGTGCGCGACGACCGGGCCAATCGCGCGTTCGTACGTGGCCCCGGCGGCGGACGAGCTGCTAGCGACGCTGCGCCAGCGGCACGCCACGCTCACCACCTTGAACATGGTCGCCAAGACCACGAGCTCCCTCAATGGCGAGCGGGTCAAGGCAACCGTCCTGATGCTGGTCGACCGCCGCGGCCGCCTGCGCTTCGATGTCGAAGTGTCGCTGCAGGGCACTGTGGCTTCGCTGGCGAGCGACGGCAGCAACTTCGCGCTGCATGACAGGCACAAGCCCGCGTTCTTCATCGGTCCCGCGTGTCCCGCCAACATCGCGCGCCTCATCCCGGTGCCGCTGCAGCCAACCGAGATCGCAGCCATCTTGTTTGGCGACGCCCCCCTGCCCGAAGGCGCCCGCGCCACGACCGTTGGCTGGGACGACAAACTGGGCGCCGACGTACTGGCCATCGAGAGCGGCGCCAACCGTCTGTGGGTGACCCTGCGACGGCGGCCAGCGGCGCCCGGCTCTGCGCGCGCTGCCGAGGTAGACATCGTCGCAGTCGCGGGACAGGCGGCGGGCGCGTCCGGCCAGTGGCGCGCGTCGTACCAGGACTTCGAAAACGTAGCCGGGATCCGCGCACCCACGCTGATTCGCTTCGCCGACGTCGGCCGATCATTCGACGACGGAGTCGAGATGAAGATCCGCGAGCGCACCATCAACGCCACCCTCGCCGACGCCGCCTTCCGCCTCGGTGCGCCGGTAGGCCAGCAGGTCCAGGTCTTACCCTGCCCGGCCCCACCAGGGCCCTGACAAAACAGCAACGTCGGTTGCGCTATAGTCGAGGCCTTGCTGGCGCGACCCAACCTCACCGCGATGCTGGCAGTGGCTGGCCTGCTCGATCTGGTGCTGTACCGCCTGGTGGGCCGGCTATTCCTGCCGGTGTCGCGGGTCCAGTCAGCCGGTGTCGCGCTCTTGACCGACGCGGCGACCTTCTGCTTCCACCTGGTCGGCATCCTGGGCCTGGTGGTGTTCACGGTCAGCTTCACGCGGGCACTCTTGCACCGCGAGTTGTTTCCGCGTGCGATGCGCTTTTCGGCGGCGGTGTTCGGGCTCGCGTTCGTCGCGCTGGCGGGCATCGGCATTCTGGTGTTCCACGTGCCCGACCGGTTGCAGGTCCACCTGCGCACCAGCGAGGCGTTCCTGGCCTGGATCATCGCGGTCGGCGCGTGGCAGCTCTACGCGCCCGTGCGCATGAAGGTAGCCGTGACCCTGTTCGCCGTGCCGGGCGTGCTAAGTGCGGCGGCCAATTTCGCAGCCCAGGCTGGCATCGACACCGGCGTGATCTCGCCCGCGGTGGTGCTGCGCGTGGGCGAGGCAGGCGCCTTTGTCGCCGCCGTGGCGGCACCGTGGCTGTGGCGCCCGCTCGCGCCGCGTCCGGGCGGGCGCCAGCGGCACGTCGCCGCCCTGGGCGCCGCGTTGGCAATGACGGCTGTGCTGGTTGCCGGGCTCTGGACACGCTTCGATCTGGTGCAGACCCTGGCGCTGTACGGACTCGCCATCGACCTGCCGAGATCCGCAACGATGTCGCCGCCGGCGGTCCTTTACCTGGGCCTGTTCGGCCTCGCGCTTGCCAGCGCCACCTATTTCGTGGCCAGTACGATCACCGCGCCCGGCGGCGCGCGCCTCATCGGCTACGGCGTGCTGCTGCTGGCCAGCTCGGGCTACCAGGCCACGTCGCCGAATCAGCTGGTGCTGGCCGGCTGCGGGATGCTGGCGCTGGCAGTGGGCACGGCACGCGTCGCCCGCGAAACCTACGCTGTGCCGACGGCCGTGGCAGCCTCGCCCGCCCCAGCGGGTGGCTGAGAAGACCCCGCAGCTACTGCGGCGGTTCGCCGGCTTGGACAACACCGAGGACCGCCTCGGCTGGAGCACGGACGCGCTCAAGCCCGGGACTCCGGGGGCTGGCGACCTGATCCAAGCGTATGCGGCACTCTCGGCAGCGCGCCCGCACGCTGCTCTGACGCGGATGCGCGCTACAGGCCAACACGGATCGCAATCGGCTGCGATCAGGTCACCGGAGGCCAAAGATGCAGCGCTTCGCTATTCACCTCCTATTCGGAATCGCCACCTTCACCGGCTGTTCCGGTGCAATCGATGAGTCGAACCCCGGGAGCAGCTCCGTTGCCACCTCTCCCCCGAAGCCGAGCGGTTCGGGTGGCGCCATCCCTCCGGGTGGCGCTATCCCTCCCGGCGGCGTCATCCCTCCGGGTGGCGTCATCCCTCCGGGTGGCACCATCCCTCCCGTCGGCACCGTCGCTCCGCCGGCGCAACCAGTGAACTGCGCGACGCCGCTCGACGTCGGCCCCGGGTTGATCCTCCGGCTCACCCACGCCGAGTACGACAACACCGTCCGCGATCTGCTCGCCGACGCCACGCGCCCCTCTCGGGCGTTTTCCGCGGACGCCCTGATCGGCGGCTTCGCGGCCAACGCGGTCGCAGCTCCCTCCGAGCAGGAGCTCGAGCAGTACCGGACCGCGGCGGAGAACCTGGCCGACAAGGCCACCGCCAACCTGGCAACGCTGTTGCCCTGCACCGCCGCTGAGATTGGCACCGACGCATGCGCCGACAAGTTCATCCGCAGCTTCGGCCGCCGCGCCTTCCGCCGCACGCTGACCACCGACGAGCTGAAGGCCTACACCACGCTGTTCCAGACCGGGAAGGCGGTCCAGGACTTCGGCTTGGGCATCAACCTGCTGGTGCGCGCGATGCTGCAGTCGCCGAGCTTCCTGTACCGGATCGAGGTCGGCGTGCCGGTGTCGGGGCGGGCGGGGCTGTTGCGCCTGACGCCGTACGAGATGACGTCGCGGCTGTCGTACGTGCTGTGGCGCTCGATGCCCGACGAGGAACTGCTGGTCGCGGCAGAGACCGGCAAGCTGGACACGGCGGCGGGGGTGGAAGCGCAGGTGCGCCGGATGCTGACCGCGCCCACGGCGCTGGTCCGGGTGCGCGGCGCGCTCGCCAGCTTCGCCGACGGATTGATGGACCTGAGCTCGCTGCCCGACGTCGTGAAGGACGCGCGCTTCAAGACCTTTCCGACGCTGGCCGGAGACATGCAGCGCGAGGGCGAAGCGTTCTTCCAGGAGGTGATGCTGAACCAGGACGCGCGCATCGCCACGGCGCTGACCGCCACCTTCACCGTGGCCACGGCGAGGCTCGCCACCTTGTACGGAGTCACGGCCCCTGCCATGGCGAAGCCGACGGACATGGCGCGGTTCGATCTGCCGGCCGCCGAGCGCTCGGGGCTGCTGACGCAGGCCGGACTGATGTCGCTGCTTTCGCACGAGGGCGAGAGCTCGCCGGTCCACCGGGGCCTCTGGGTGCGCTCGATGCTGCTGTGTCAAACGCCGCCGCCGCCGCCCGCGGACGTGGCCAACACGGCGCCCAAGGTCGACCCGACGCTGGCGATCAAGCAACGCTTGGCCATGCACCGCGCATCGCCCTCGTGCGCCGGCTGTCACAACCTGATGGACCCGATCGGTTTCGCCTTCGAGAACTACGATCCGATCGGCGCCTACCGCACCGTGCTCGGCAAAGACCCGGTCGATGCGACGGGCGATCTGACGGGCACCGACGCCGACGGCGCGCTCAATGGTGTGCGGTCGCTGGCCGACAGGCTGGCGCGCAGCGGCCAGGTGCAGGAGTGCATGTCCCGCCAGTGGATGCGCTTCGCGTTCGGGCGCACCGAGGAGGTCGCCGATCAGTGCACGACGGCCGCGCTCGGGAGCCGCCTCGTCGCCTCGAAGGGCGACATGAAGGACCTTCTGGTGGCCCTCGCTTCGCATGATGCGTTTCGATACCGCCGCACCCCGGAGGTGACGCCATGAAATCGACCATGAAGATGCCGACCCGTCCGAGCCGCCGTGGCTTCCTGCGCGCCGCCGGCGGCACCGCGTTGATGCCGTTTGTCCCGTTCCTGGAGAGCGACGCCGAGGCGGCCGGTTTTCCTAAGCGGTTGCTGCTCTTCTTCATGCCGATGGGCTCCTACCACCCGATGTGGAAGCCGAGCGGGACCGAGACGAGCTTCACGCTGAGCCCGGTCCTGGCCCCACTGGCGCCCTACCAGTCGAAGCTGGTGGTGCTGGACGGGATCGACAACGTCGCCGTTTCCGGCGGACCCGGCGAGACCGGCCACCCGGGCGTGAACTGTCTATGGACCGGCGCCCCGCACAGCGCGGGCAACTTCGGTTCGGGCGGAGCCAGCGGCTTCGGCTGGCCGACCGGACCGTCGATCGACCAGGCGGTGGCCGCCCAGATCGCGCGCAACGTCGCTCTGCGCTTCAACTCGATCGAGGTTGGCTTCAACCTCGGCGGCGACTACAAGAGCCGCATGTCTTTCAAGGGGCCCGACCAGCCGGTCCCGGCGATCACCGACCCGCAAGTGGTCTACAAGACTCTGTTCTCGGACCTGCAGCTGAGCCCGGCCGCTCTCCAGGCGTCCCAGACCGTGCGCAAGAGCGTCATCGACACGGTGCTGGGCGACCTGCAGCGCGTGCGGACCAGTGTGCCGGCGGCCGATCGCCCCAAATTCGACGCGCACCTCCAGAACTTGCGGGTCATCGAGGGGAAGCTATCGGTGCCGGTGTCCAATTGCAGCCGTGTCCCCGCGGCCCCGAAGGTGGGCACGGACTATCCGAACGTGCTCGACGCCGAGATGAGCCTGGTCACCTCTGCCTTCGCCTGCGACCTGACCCGAGTGGCCAGCATCTTTGCCGGTCAAGAATCGGCCGGCCTGGGGACCCCGTCGTTCCTCGGCATCAGCGAAGCCCACCATCCGATCACGCACCGGGACGACGCCGCCGGACAAGCCCTGCTGGTGAAGATCACTGCCTGGTACATGTCGCAGCTCAAGGTGCTGCTGGACCGGCTGGCGGCGGTGCCCGAAGGGACCGGGACGATGCTGGACAACACCGTCGTGGTCTGCGCCAGCCCGATGGGCGCTACGTCGATCCACAACTACCGCGGGATACCGGTGGTGCTGGCCGGGAGCTGCGGCGGCGCGATTAAGACGGGGCGTTATCTCAAGTTCGGCAACTTCGTCACTGGCGGCAAGGGCGGCGCCGGCAAGAACGTCGACTATGGCGGCCAGCCGATGAACAACCTGCTGGTCTCGCTCTCGAACGCCATGGGTTACCCAATGACCACCTTCGGGGACAAACGCTTTTGCACCGGCCCCCTGATGGGCCTGTAGGGAACTCATGCGGAAGTACACGGCCCTGCTCACCTTGCTCGCCGGCGCGTGCGCCGGTGCCGAAAAAACCGGGGCCGCCCTGGACGCCGCTGTCCCGGGCATGATGGCTGGCCCGCCGCCGACCGCCGGCGATCCCTCGTCCAGCGCGGACGCACGAGCTGCCACAGGCATGGGGTCTGATGCGCCGCCGACCGTCGAGGATGCCTCGTCCACTTCAGGCGCAAAGGACGGCCCGGGCTCGCCGGGTCCGAAAGACGGCCAGGTTTCGAAGGACGGCCCCGCCATGGCGAGCGGCGACGCCCCGGCCGCGTCGGGAGACGCCGGGGGCGGCGGTCCACCCGCTGGGGGCTATTGCCGGCCGGCCACGTCGTGCGGAGATCCGGCCGTGGCCTTCTGCGACGGGTTCGACGACGCCGCGGGTTTCGGTGCCTGGACCCCAACCCGGAAGTATTCGCCCAGCAATCCCGGCAAGACGCACATCCTCGA
>JANPCZ010000001.1:0-14159 GCA_031431215.1 Myxococcales bacterium | reverse complement strand
TCACGGGCCGCGGTGGTCGGCTCCCGCTGCACCGGGACGCCCTGGTCGGCCCTGACGAGTTGCTCATCGCGCACCTGGTACCGGCCGCCACGCTCGCGCTGCCAGCCCTGCTCGTGCTCGATCCGGGCGATCGCACGGTGAGCTACCTCGATGTCGAAGCCGCGGTTGACGGTGATGACCCGCTCGGTCTCGGGGTGGATCCGGTTGACGGCCAGATGCAGGTGGCAGTTGTCCGTGTTCCGGTGGAGCGCGTAGATGGCCTGGTTCTCCCCGAGGCCCATCTCGTCGAGGAACAGCCTGACGGCCTGGTCGGCCTGGTCGGCGGTGGGTTGCTCCCCCTGCCGCCAGCTCAGGATCCAATGCTGGACGGGCTGAGGCGCGCGCTTGGCCGCCTCCGCCAGGTCGGCCATCTCGAGCACCTGGGCATCGTGGTCGAGATTGAGCAGGTTCACGGCGCCGCGGTGCTCGACCTTCTCGTCCCGATCGCCCGCGTTGGGTCCCGCGATGTAGTCGCACAGGTCGCGGACGTGCAGGGCCTTGCTCTTGGCCACGGCGGTCTTCTTGGCCACGACCTTCTTGACGATCACCCGGCGCTCGCTTCCTACCGCCCGGCGGCCAGGGCCGCGATGGCCGGAGTGAGGACGTCGAGGGCGTGGGCGGTGGCGTCGCTGTAGGCGCCGTGGCTGTCGACGTGTACCTTCTTGAGCAAGCCGCCAAGGTGGCGCAGTTCGCGGATGGTGGTCGCGTCGGTGCGGGGCACGACGGGGCGGTTGAGGGACCGGAGGCGCACGAGTTCCGCGACAGCCATGCCGGCGGTAACGGCCAGCGCTCGTAGCTGCTGCTTTTCCGCCGGCGCCACGCGCACGTCCAGGCGCTCGGTGAGGCCGGCGGCGCCCTTTCTACGAAACGGCATGGGCGCCCCTGCGCGTGGTGCTGCGAGAAGCGATAGCGCCGAGTAGCTTCCGATCCGGCGGAGCGGGCCTTGGGAGGACACGTGCGGCGCCAGCCGCATGTGTCCGGACAAGGGCCGCTCCTGTTATCCCCATCCGACGTCCGGGGGTAGCACCGCTAGACGCCGGGATCCGTGTGCCCTTCCGTCCTCTGGAGACGCCGGCGCGGACAGGACCGAACGCGAGCGGCTGCGGGCGAGTCGGAACGACTCGGCCGGGGGCGCGTGTACACCAGGGATGCCCGACCAGGATGGCGGCGGCGATAGCGGCGGTCACGTCGGTCCTATCGGTGGACGGCGCGCGAAAGTTGCTGTCGGGACGCAGCGAGCCGGTCTGGGTCACCAATACCGCGTGGACCCGCGAGGAGTCCCGCGCTGGAGGTCGACGGCAGTCGCGATGAAAGCAGCGCCTTCATGCCGTTGTTGTCGAGCGGCAACGGCAGGAAGTTGCCCGATTTGTTCGGCGAGACAGTCGCGCAACCTTTCGTGGCGATCTCCGACACCTCAAGCAACAGGCCCACGAACCACAGGAGCACGGACGGGCCCAGACGCTCCCGGAGGCACCATGGAGAAATACAGCAAGGCGTTCGCGAAGGCTCTCGCCGAAAGAATGCGCGCGACGCCTTCCCCCGACCCGGCGATGGAAGATCTGACAAAGCAGGGACTGGTCATCGATATCCTGCCCGCGATCCAGGAGATGCAGGATCGGGGATTCACCATCGAGCAGGTGGCGGAGATCATGCGCGAAGGAAAATTCGCCATCACGACTCCGACTCTCAAGAGCTACCTGCAGCGGATCAGGGGCAAGAAGCCCAAGACGTCGAAGAAGCCCAAGACCGCGAAGAAGCCGCCCGCGCCGCTCCGCCTTGCAGCGGTGCCGGCGACACCGCCAACCGCCACCAGTGAGCAGGCCCCTGCCCTCGCGAGCCGCGGGCCGCAAAGCAGCGCGGTGGCACCCAGCGCGAGCGGCGAGGACGACAAGGCGGAACCGAAAAGCACCAGCAGCGAGTTCCTGAACACGGACCGGAAAAAACTCTGACGAAACTGGAGGGATGACGATGAGCGAAGCGATCTTTCTGATTGGCGGAGGCAAGGGCGGCGTCGGCAAGAGCATGATGTCGATGGCACTTCTCGACTACCTGCGGGCAACCGGCGAGAAGGTCCTCCTGGTCGAGACCGACACCTCGGCGCCGGACGTCTGGAAGACGTACCGGAACGACGTCGAGAGCCAGTGCGTCGACCTGGAGCAGAGGGACGGCTGGCTGGAGCTGCTGGACGGCATCGGACGCCACCCCGACACCCGGATGGTGATCAATTCGAAGGCCGCGAACCAGACGGGCCTGCGCAAGTTCGGCGGGATGCTGATGGAGGCGCTCAAGGTGCAGGACCGGAAGCTCGTCGTCCTTTGGGTCATCGACCGGAAGCGGGACGGCCTCGAGCTCCTGGCGAGCTTCGTCGAGACGCTCGGCAAGGACGAGCGAGTGCAGGTCCACGTCGTCCGCAATCTCTATTGGGGCGAGGAGGCGAAGTTCGACATGTACAACGGATCGGATCTCCGGAAAGAGGTCGAGCAGCGGGGCGGCCGGACGCTGAACTTCCCCGACGTGGCGGACCGGGTCGCGGAGGCGATCAACAAGGACCGGATGCCGATCCACAAGGCAGTGACCGAGCTGTCCTTCGGATCCCGCATCGAACTCCTGCGGTGGCAGGGCGAATACAAGATGATGCTGGCCGAGGTTGTCCGGTGAGCACCCTCGAGGAGTCTTTCGAGAAGCTCATCGGGCGGCAGCCGACGGAGAAAGACAAGCAAGACCTCTACCGGGTCCGCGACGGCCTTGGTCTCCGCAACAACGACGCCATGTGGATGGTGCTGATGGCGCTCGGGCACTACGAGACGCAGTACCGGAAGGTTCCCGCGCTGATCGCCGAGGCGACCAAGGAGGCAGTAGGGAATGCAAGGGGCGCGGCCGAGGCCGAGGTCAGGGCGGCCGCCGCGCAAGCCACGGCGCAGCTGACGAGGACGGTATCGGAGACGGCACGCCACATCGCTGAGCACAATGCGAACGCCAAGCGCTGGCAGTGGATCGTGGGGTGCGTGGTGGGTTCGGCGTTGGCCCTGGTACTGGTGGGAGCATGGGCCTTCCATGCGGGCCGCATGACCGGCGATGCCGAGGGGTCGGAACGCGCAAACGCGACCGTCCGCGCCCGCGAGGCCGGGAAGTCCTGGACGAGCACTCAGGAGGGACAGCTCGCGATCGGCCTTACCAATGCCGGGAGCCTACGCGAGCTCGCAACGTGTTCCGATCCTGGTTGGGTACGGCAGGGCGACCGCTGCCGGCCCCGGTGCGGTAAAGGTTTTGCGCCTGGCTGGAACGTCTCAGAAAACACACGGGCGGGACGCTAAGGCGGCGAGCGCGGAGCCGGCCGATGAGCGCACCCCGGCTGTCTTGAGAAAGCCCACCGAGGCTTTCGATCACCCAACTCCCCGCCCTTGGCCTTTGCGATACGGGCTTCCCACGAACGCCGGCGGAGCAAGTCCAGCTTGTACTCGCGGATCGCCCGCACAGCAGTTGGGGCGGACGCACGCCGGACGAGGTCTACTTCGGTCGCACGAAGCGGGTAGCTGCGCGCGGCCAGCGTTCTTTGAAAGCATGATCCGCGAAGGTCCGCGCAATGTCGCGCTGGCCAAGCCATGCGAGGATTACGCCGCTTCCCCCGAAAAATCGATCACGATCCGGCCACGGCGGCAGTCCTGGGCGTTGCTGGGGCACAACACGCAGCTAGGCAAAGAATAGTTCACGCGTCATGCTTGAGCGCGTACGTACATGCTATGCTTTTCCCACTGTGAAGAACGCTCATGCGGTCGCCCTCGGTCGCCTCGGGGGACGCAAGGGTGGCGCGGCGCGGGCCGAAAGCCTCTCTCCTGAACGCCGCCGGGAGATCGGCCGCGCGGCGGCTAGCGCGCGATGGGATGGCCGGCTACCGGAGCTACTCCGGCCGTTGTTCTGGCAGTACAACTTCGAGGATCTACGGCTTCCCGCCGCATTGACCGAGGTGATGTTCCACGTGCTCGGTTACGGCGGGCCCGAGCACGTCTTGTGGCTGCGCCGACGCTTGAGAGACGACGGTATCAGGGACTGGATCCGGGCTCGGCGAGGCCGGGGCCTCACCCGCGCGCAGATGGTCCCGTGGATCTCACCCACCACGATCGCGCGGTGGCAGGCCAGCGATCCCAATTCCCGCATCTGGCAAGAACGGTGACCGAAGCTGATGAGTTCTCGTACACTTCACGTCGAGGTCTTGACCGAGGCGCAAGCGCGCGTCTTGCACGCATGTGCCGGCCCATCGGCCAGGTGGGGCGCCTACCTGGCCGGTGGCGCGGCGGCGGCGCTTCAGCTGGGCCATCGCAGATCTGACGATCTGGACTGGTTCGCCCCGAAGGCCACTCCTCCCAGGGATCTCCTGGCGGACCTCAAGTCAGTGGGAGGCACCATCGAGATCACGCAGAACGACGAGGGCACGTTCAACGGCACCGTCGACGGCGTGAAGTTCAGCGTTTTCCGCTACAGCTACCCGCTCATCGAGAGGACGCTACCGTTCGACGGTTCCCAGCTTGCTTCCTTGCGGGACCTCGCCGCCATGAAGATGGCCGCCGTGATTTCCCGGACCACCAAGCGTGACTACGTCGACGTTCACGCCCTCTTGACCACGGCAAGGGTCTCCCTTGAAGCTCAGGTCGCCGCCTTCCACGAGAAATTCCCGAAGGGCGATCCGACCACGGTGGCCAAGGCGCTTGGGTACTTCAAGGACGTGGACAAGGCACCGATGCCCGTGATGCTCAACGGGGCCACCTGGGAAGTGGTGAAGAAGGATCTCACGCGAGCCCTCGAACGATTCGACCTGACCCGCGCGCTAAAGCTAAAGAGCCGGCACCGCGGACCAGATCTGGATCGATAAGCCCTCAATCATCCCCGCCCGACTACCGCCGGGCGATGAAGCGATCCAAGCACTCGGGCGTGACCCGCACGGAGTTCAGCACGCGCACGTGCGGCAGGGCACCCGTGGCGCACAGCTTGTACACCGTCGCGGTGCAGACTCCCAATCTGCCCGCGACCTCGTGCACCCTCAGCAGCCTGCTGTCTGGGGCTTGAAGTACCGGTGAAGTAAATCCGTTGTGAAAAGGTGCGATCCGCTGTGATTCCTGGACGCGGCGAGTCGCGTCGGCTCCAACGTTTGCTGGTACTTGCGAGCCGTTGCGACCACCTGCGATCGCCCGCTCGTCGCTTTGGGAGCAGGATGTCGCAGGTTCGAATCCTGTCACCCCGACCGAGATAAGACAGCTCTTGGAGAGCTTTCGGGCGGCGCCGACGCGCTCGCGCTGCTGAAGGCCGACGGGTTCACCGACGACGAGATCGTGCGCTTGCTCCGCGTGAAGGGGCATCGCTTCTGGCGCGCAACGTTGGCCAGATAGGGAGCGTAAAGGAGCGAGGGAGAGTCGGCCCCGTGTCGGCCCCGTGTCGGCCCCGCGGCAGATGGCGCCAAGCCGTTGTACGATCCGCGCCATGGCGACGAGCAGGCTCAAGGTGATCGTGTTGTTGGCCTCGGCTTGTGGCGGGCGCACGTCGCTCGATCCCGGAACCAACGAGCCGGGGCCATTGGGTGAACCGCTTCCGAGCAGCGGCAGCGGCGGTGGCGGCATGGTTGGCGGCGGTGGGCCCGGCGGTGGCGGCGGGTCGGCCACCGGCACCCCGGACGATGCGGGCACTGATCGAAGCGCCGCTCCCGTCCTTGACGCTGCGACGACACCGGCGGACGCGCGCCCGGTCAATCCGCCGGTGGGCATCGGACGGCCATTGGTGATCGGCGGCCGCGAAGCCGTGAAACGAGTCGCGGGCTTGCTCTTCAGCGCCGAGCCCGACGTGGCGCTGCTCATGCGCGCGGACGCGATCCGCACGGTGCAAGAGCTGGAGGCCCTGGTGTTGGCCCTGCTGAAAGATCCGCGCGCCGTCCTCGGCGTCGGCGGCTTTTACCGCTGGTGGCTGGAACTGAATGGGCTGGCCGCGTCGGCCAAGGATCCCAAGGTCTTCCCGGTATGGTCGCCCGGGCTCGCCACCGAGGTGGCCGACGACACCGTGGCGTTCGGGGCGGCGGTCACGCTGCAGCAGGACGGCATGTTCGCCACCCTCATGACCGGGGCGCGTGCGTTCACGCCGGTGCGCCTCATGATGGTGTACGGGATGGATCCGACGCTACGGCCGGGCATTCTCGCCCGGCCGGCGATGCTCGCGCTGCGTGCGCTACCCCACATAGGCAGCCCGGTCCGGCGCGGCGTGTTCATTCGGGACGCCGTACTGTGCATGGCGTTGCCGCCGCACCCGCCGGGGATCTCGCTTGACGTTCCCCTTCGACCCGCCGATCGCACGACGCGGGAACATTTCCAGTCACTGGTGGCCAGTCCAGCGTGCGCCGGGTGCCATCAGATGATCGATCCCGTGGGCTTCGGGTTCGAGAACTTCGATGGCATCGGTGCCTACCGCACGACGGAGGCGGGCAAACCCATCGACGCGAGCGGGATGATCGCCGGCGTGGGCAATGCGCTCAGATTCTCCGATGCCGGCGAGCTAGGCAGCCGACTGGCCAGCGCCCCCGAGGCGCGAGCGTGCATGGTCAAACAATGGTTCCGCTACGCGCTGAAGCGGCGCGAGACCGCGGCGGACGATCCGTCGGTGCAGGTGGCAACTCGGCGCTTCGAGATGACCGGAGGCAACCTGCGTGAGCTCATCATCGCAGTGGCCACCTCGGACGCGTTTCTGCGCTGAATGCTCGGCACCCATCGGCGTCACAGTCCCATCGCTTGCAAGCCTTTTTGCCAGGGCAGGATGTCGACACCGTCGATGTGCCGCTCCTCGTTGCCCAGGTAGAGCACCAGGGCGCGGTGCTTCTTGCCGTGAAATTCCATGAACGAACGCAGGCCGCGAAGATCAGTGGTCGCGACGCTGCGATGACGCCTTGAGTTCGAGCGCCCAGGTTTCGCGTCGCAGTTCCACGATGGTTCGACTGGGAGTACTTCAAGAAGCGCGTCCTGACCCTTCCTATTCCTTGAACTGCGGCAAGCCGGCGACGGTCTGCACCGCGCCGTGCGGCGCATCGACGGGAAGGGGAACGTCATCCCGCGACAGCCGCGCCAGCCAACGTCGATCCAGCGGTCGCGCGAGATCCCCCACCTGGGTCGCCGCGGCTGTGGTCGCCGTCTTGTCCCCGATGCCGTCGCCCACCCCGACCGCCCAGCCTGCGAGCAGCAACGCGACCCGGACCGCGGTGGACGCGCTGTACGTGAACAATGTGCAATGTGTTCCGGCGGCGCGGCGTGCCGCCGTGAACGCGGCTACCGTCCACAACGCGGGATTGGCGCGGGGCGAGAACGGATCCCAAAACACGACGGCGGCTGGCTCAACTTCGCGCGCCAGGGCTTCGAGCACGTCGCCGCGTTCGAGGCGCCACGACGTGCGCGAGGTTTCGTGTCTCCCGTCCGCCAGGATCGCCCGCACCGCGGCTTCACTGGCGCCCGCGATGCCAAAATCCGCCGCGTGGGCCAGGGCCAATTCCAGCGCGCCCAGATCCCGCTCGAAGCTGATCAATGAAAGCCGCGCCGCCGACGCAGGCGCCGCTTCCGACACCGCCCACGCCGCCAGCGCGTTCGATCCCGCGCCCAGCCCGACATCGAAAACCACCAAGCTAGCAAGCCCCGCCGCCGACGCGGTTTCCAGGCGCTCACCCAAGCGCGACTGCCGCGCGTACAACTGCTCGGCTTCGACCAGCGGGCCCACGCCCGGGTGCATCACCTCCCCTTCCGCCAGGCTGCGCACCGCCGCCAGGCCTGCGCGCGTGCGAACCACCTCGTGACCGCGACCGCCGCTCATGACCCGGCGTGCTCGTGGCGATCAATCTCCTCCAGGCGCTTGCGCGCGAAGGCGCCATAAACCCCCGCGTCGATCGCGTCGCGCGCCTCGCGCATCAGCCCCAGGTAGTAGTGAAGGTTGTGGATCGATAGCAGCCGCGGGCCCAGCGGCTCGCCGCATTTCATCAGGTGGTGAAGGTACGCGCGGCTGAAATCGCGGCAGGTCGAACAGACGCACGCGGCGTCCAGCGGTTCATCGACGTGGTGATTCACCCCGCGCGTGACGCGCAGGCGCCCGGTCGACGTGAAGGCGGTGCCCTGCCACGCCATGCGGGTGGGGATCACACAGTCGAACATGTCCACGCCGCAGCCGATGGCGAACAGCAGATCCGGGGGCGTGCCGACGCCCATCAAATAGCGGGGCCGCGCCGCCGGTAGCAGCTCGGCCACGAACGCGGTCATGTCCTCACGCTGGGCGCGGGTATCGCCCACGGCCAGGCCGCCGATGGCGAACCCGTCGAACGGGTGGTCGGTCAGGAACGCCGCCGATTGCTTGCGCAGGTCTCGGACCAGCCCGCCCTGGACAATCGCGAACAGGGCCTGCTCCGGATTCGATCGCGCCGCCAGGCTGCGCAGGGCCCAGCGGTGTGTGCGTTCCATCGCGGCCCGCACCACGGCCTCGTCAACCGTCGCGTCGATGCACTCGTCCAGCACCATCATGATGTCCGACCCGATCGCGGTCTGCATCTGGATCGAGCCCTCGGGCGATAGCATGTGGATGCGGCCGTCGACGTAGCTGGCGAAGCGGGCGCCCTGCTCGGACATCGTGCGTTCGGTGGGCAGCGAGAAGATCTGATAGCCGCCCGAATCGGTCAGCACCGGGCCCGGCCAGCGCATGAACGAACGAATCCCACCGACGCGTCGGAACAAGTCCGGACCTGGGCGCAGCAACAGGTGGTACGTGTTCGCCAGCAAGATGGGCGCGCCCAGTGCCGTCAGCTCGTCGGGCGACAGGCCCGTCACCGTCGCGCGGGTGCCCACCGGCATGAACGCCGGCGTCGGCACCGCCCCGCGCGCGGTGAGCAGGGTGCCCCGTCGCGCGCGCGAGTTCGGATCCTTCGCGGCCTCGGAAAAACCGAACGGCATGCGGCACCGTAGCAGCGCCCCAACCCGACATCCATCCGAGAGATGACCTGACCGCGGCCCTGACCCAGGATCCGCCGGCGCATGCTCCCGGAGGCGGACCTCAAAACGTCGGGCGCCCTTCTTTTCAAGCTTCCAGCGCTTTACTTCGGCGCGCGGTTGGCGCACGCTCCGGCCGTCCGACAACCACTCTGTCCCCTGGAGGTCTCCTATGCCCAGCCCAATGTCCAAGTCCGCCCTCATCGAAGCCATCGCCAAGCTGCAGAAGGATGGCCTCAGCAAGCGTCAAGTGAAGGACGTCGTCGAGGGGCTCGCCAGCGTCGCCCACCGCGAGCTCAAGAAGACCGGCGTGGTGGTGATCCCCGGCCTGGCGAAGTTCCTGGTCATCAAGAAGCCGGCGACCAAGGAGCGCAAGGGCATCAACCCCTTCACCAAGGAGCCGACCGTGTTCAAGGCGAAGCCCGCGCGCAAGGTGATCAAGGCCCGTCCGGTCAAGGCCGTCAAAGACGCCGTAGCGTAGGTTTTTTTCCGGCCCCGCGATCTCCTGATCAACCCCCGGCACGCGGTCGTGTTCGGCGGCCCATCGAACCCGACGGTGCCGTCGCACACGCCGCCCGGTGCAGGCAGTAGACGAAGACGCGCTTGGTCTGTCCGATGGCTCGTCCTTGAGAACGTCTGAGCTTCAAGGCACCTCAGTCGACAGGAATCACCTCAAAGGGGCCACCTGCCGCGTCGCCGGCGCAGGATGCCAGCACCCGCGGCTCAAGTCTTCAGCTTGGCTTGTTCCGCCAACGCACGACGCAGGACCGGGAGCGCGGCCTTGTCCTTGTCTCGACCGGCGGCTTCCTTGGTGCGAATGAGCGCCGGCAGGTCGAGAACGCGCACGGCGTGACCGCCGATGGTGAGGACGCGGCCATTCACCACCAGATCGTCGTAGCCCTCGTTCTGGCCTACCATCCCTAGTACATCGAGGGGGCCGCAGGTCGTTATAAACAAGTGGTGCCCGGTACCGCCGAGGGATAGAGGCTCGGGCCGAAGGACGCGACCGGCTGGATCGCGGTACCGCGCGTCCAGTTCTACCAGCGCCGCCATGAGGCGCTGGATGTTCTCATCGTCCCGGGCATGCACAATGTCGAGATCGAATGTGGCGATGGGAGCACCGTTCAGGACCGCCGCGACGCCGCCCACTATGATGAATTCGACCTCGTGCCGCCCAAGGACGATAAGCGCGTCCTTGAACCTAGGGACTTGGGTCTGCATCGGTCAGCGCCGCGATGCTGTCGGCGAAACCTTGAAGCGCGTCCAGGCGGGCTTCGGGATCGAGCGAGAGCGTCCACCGAATCAGAGTGACGTCGACACCATCGTCGTCCGTCGTGTCCGCTCCGGGCGAATCCAAGCGGGGAAGCATCAACGAGTACGATAGCGCGATCGGCACACCAAGGGCCAGGACCTGCGTCCGGCCAATCGGATCCGTCAGAACCTGCCGCCCACGGTGAAGTGCGCCGCCTGGTGCCCGGCCCCGATGCGCGCCCGCAAACGGTGGTAATCGATCAAGAACCCGGTTCCGGCAACCGCAAGGCTTCCTCCGTAGGCCAGCATGAGCGCTCCGACGAGGTAGCGATCGCCACGGACATGCTGGTCGGTCGCAAACAAGATCCCTCCGCCACCGGCCGCGGCCAGGCCGCTGAGCAGAAGGATCCACCCCACGGTTTGCTCATTGTCGTTTACCGACGCCGCGGGTTGACCGGCGGCCACCAGCGGCGACGAAGCCACGCCCCCTTTTGGTGCCGCCGGCAGCGTGAGCGGCGGCGGGTTTTCCGCGGCGCGCGGAAACGGCTCCAACTCTGTGCGCACCAACACCGTGTCTGAAGGCCGCACGGCGACCCTGGTCTGCCAGGACACATATCCGTCGGCGACAACTTGAATCGCTCGATCGCCGATCTCCAGGCGCAACGGCCGAGCAAGCGGCAGCACGCCGCGGGTCTCGCCGTCGATGCGCACGAGGGCACCCACGGGCGATCCGACCACATTGATCCATCCCAGCCGAGCACGCACACCGGCCAGCGCCTTTTCCAGGACCGCTCGGTTCTGTTCGACCCAGGCGTCGGTCGCCCCGGACAGCGCTTCGTCGAGGTGGGTCTCGGCGGCCGCCCACCGGCCAAGGCCCTGTTCGGAGAATCCGATACGGGCGGCAACCCACGGACTGGGCACAATGTCGTAGGCCTCGCGAAAGCGCGCGAGCGCGCCCTGGTAGTCCCGCTTCTCCAGCAACTTCACACCCCGGGCCACCAGCGCCACGGCTTCAGGATCATCGGCGGCCCGTGCGGCGGCGGCTCCGATCAGCACGACCGTGCAGAACACCAAAGCGGCCAACCGTCGGAACAGCATCACAGGATGGGAACGCCTTCGGGGGTATAGCGGACTTTCGGCGACTTGGTCCGGGCGGCGGCGCGCTTCTTCCTGGATCTCGCGCTCGGTTTGTCGCTCTCGATGGGCGGGGCTGGTGCCGCAGACGGCGCGCGATCCGGATTCGCGGCAGCCGCGTTGGGCGCGGGCGCTGGGGTCGACGGCACAGGAATGACAGGGCCGAGCGCCGCCGGTGCCTGGGCCTCGGGGCGCACCACCAGCGACCGCAGGCCCAGAACGGTAAGCAGCATCGCCGCGCCACCAGCGACCGCGTAGAGCCCCCACCTGCGCCGAGCTGCGACGGGACTTGGCAGCGGCGGCGGCGGCAGCGGAGTCTGGTCCGCGATGACCGGCGACGGACGGCTCGCAGTCTGCGTGGGCCGCAGCAACAAGGCCGGTGACGGCTTGCCGTCTTGCACGGGCAGCGTCGCTACCGGGCCCGCGGGCAAGCCCGCGATTTTTCCTGCCGGTGGTTCGCCCGACACCGGCGCTGAAAGTCCCTCGACCAGCTGCGCCTCCGGCATCGTGTAGTGGCTGCTCCACTGCCATTTGCCTTGCTCGGATGCGTAGGGCAACAACGCCTTGCCGAGCAGGCGAACGTTGTCGAAGCGATCCTCACGACGCAGGCTCATCGCTCGCAAAATGATCCGCTCGAACTCGGGCGGAAGATCCGGCCTGGCTTTGGATGGCGGCGCGAACTGCCCCTCGACGATGTTGCGAAGCACCACGTACACGGTGCTGCCCTGGTGAGGCGTCGTACCGGTCACGCACTCGTAAAGCAGGACCCCCAGCGCAAACTCATCGCTGCGACCGTCGACATCGCGCCGGCCGGCTGCCTGCTCGGGCGACAGGTACTGCTGGGTGCCCAGGATGTCGCCGGTTTCGGTAAGCCCTTGGCGCTCGCCCGCATCGCCCAGCTTCGAGATCCCGAAGTCGAGCACCTTGGGCACCTCGCCCAGGTCAGTCTTGCTCAGGTAGATGTTGCTGGGCTTGAGATCGCGGTGAATGACGTCCGCGCGGTGGGCGAACGCCACCGCCGAGCAAACCGCCAGCATGACGTCCGCCGTCCGTTGCACGGACAGCTTGCCGCGCGCGATCTCGTCGGCCAGCGTCTCGCCCTTGAGGTACTCCATCGCGATGTACGGCACCCCGCGATCGATGCCGAACCCGTGAACCTTCACGATGTGGTTGTGCTCCACCCGCGATGCCGTCTGCGCCTCTTGCTTGAAGCGGGTCATCGCAGCAGCGCGGCTGGCCTGAAGTATCGGGAGGACCTTGAGGGCGACCACGCGCCCGAGCTCGGTATCGAGCGCCTTGTACACGACGCCCATGCCGCCGCGACCAATCATGCGCTCGATGTGGAATTCGCCCAGCCGCGTGCCCGGCGGAAGAACGTCGCGTCCCAGCGCGTCGTGATCGGGCGTGGCGGGTCCGGACGCGTGCCGCGGGCGCGCGAGCGTATCGGCCGTCCCCCTCGAACCCAGCTCGCCCTTTCGCTCCTCCGCCATGGTGGCCTACGGCTTCCACTCGTCGGCGCCACAGTCGCTACGGGTTTCCTGGGGGCGGGGATCGCCGTCGATGTCGTCGGCGGGGAAGTCGGTCGGGTCGCCCGCGTTGCGGCAGGGTGACGTTGCGGTCAGGTGGTAGTCGGCGGTGAGCTTTGGGTCGCCGTCGGTGGTTTGCTTGGAGGAGGTGAGCGTGCAGTTGCCCGCGTCGATTTGGGTCGGGTTGTACAGCAGGAGGGCGGAGACGGGCTGGGTCGCCTTTTCGCAAACCACGCCCAACGACCTGCTGTTGACGACGGTGTTGTTCCGGAACCGGCCCGGGCCGCCCAGGCGCGCCGTCCCCAGGAGGGCGCCACCGAAGGAGATGGGGCCGAGATTTCCCGGCCCGTTGCCGTCGAAGACGGTGTTTGCGACGTCGAAGCCGGCGCCGGGGTTCACGAGCAGGCCGCCCTTCATGTTGTCCTTCACGATGCAGCGGTTCATTCGCAGGATGCCCCCCGCGTCGACCACCACCCCGGTATCCTCGCTGTTCCGTATCGTCAGCCCGCGTACGTAGACATCCCCCGCGACGACCCGAACGCCAGGTCCAGCGCCGCCAGGGGCGAGCGTCGCGCCGTTCTGGCCCACCACCGTCAGTTGCCCAGATGCCACGTTGGCCGTGAAACTAATGAACGCCGTCGGCCCCCGCATGACGACCACCCGCTTGCTCGTCGACAGCGCCGCCTGATTCACCCCGTCTTCCGCCCGGCAGTACGGCATCGCCGCGGTCCCCGCCGCAGCGCCGCTCATCGCGCACCCGGCCTTGTTCTCGACGTAGATCGTCTCGCCGTCGCTTGCGCACCGCCCGTCCTGGTGGGACATGCACACCCCCGGCCCACCCCCCCGCGCCACGCACTGCTCGTCGCGCACGCACGGCACGCACTTGTTCGTGTCGCAGATGGGCTTGCCAGCGGCCTTGCAGTCAGCGTGCGTGGTGCACTCGACGCACACCCCGCCCGTCCCGCACACAGGCACCGCCGCGTTGCGCTTGCTGCACCCGTCCGCCGCGGCCCCCTGGCAGCCGCCACACACGTTCGCCACGCAGAACGACTTCGCCACGTCGGCCGTGCACTGGCTATCGCCCGTGCATGCCACGCACTTCCCCGACCCCGCCTCGCACGCCGGCGCCGCCGCGCTCTTCTTCATGCACGCGTCCGCTGCTGCCTTTGCGCACGACTCGCACGCGTTGCCCACGCAGAAGGGTTTGCTGGCATCGCCA